>DOVA01000122.1 GCA_003520315.1 Rikenellaceae bacterium
TAAGAGAACGTCTTGGAATCAGACATATAGATATAGTCATCGGTGGCTCAATTGGAGGATTTCAGGCTCTCGAATGGAGTATCATGTTCCCTGAAAAAATTGCCGGCATGGTATTGCTGGCATGCAATGCAAAAGTCTCTCCATGGGGGACAGATTTTAATGAAACTCAAAGAATGGCACTTTTTTCTGATCCTTCTTTTGAGGAACAAAACAGTATCAGTGGAGGAGCTAAAGGCCTTGAAACAGCAAGAGCTATCGCTCTACTATCTTACCGGTCTTATAAAGGTTACAAGTTAACTCAAAGTGAAGAAGATTGTGATAAACTATTCGCAGAAAAAGCTTGCAGTTATCAAAAATATCAGGGTAAAAAACTGAAAGATAGATTTAATGCCTACTCCTATTACACCCTAACTAAATCTATTGACAGCCATAATGTTGGAAGAGGAAGAGGAGGCGTTGAAAAGGCTCTTTCACAAATTAAGGCTAAACCTTTAATAATAGGAATTGACAGTGATGTGCTTTTCCCATTGGAGGAACAGAAATTTCTCGCTGAAAACATCCCAAACTCTCAATTTGAAATAATATCATCAGATTTTGGACATGATGGATTTTTGCTTGAGTGGAAATCAATTACGGCAGCAATAAAAAAACATATTAAAATTATTCAGTAAAATGCAAGTACTAAAATTCGGAGGAAGTTCGGTTGCAGATGCAGCCAATATCTCCAATGTAACAAAAATCGTCAAGGAGAACTTGAAAAGAGACAGAACCATTCTTGTTGCATCGGCAATTGGAGGATGCACTGATAAGCTCATCGAAATAGGGAAGCTTGCAGCAATGCAAGATGAAACTTTCAAAACTTTGATAGATGAGCTGGAAAATAGACATTTGCAAATCATCCTCGAACTTTTTCCCGTAGATTTTCAAAAATCAATATCGATAATAGTCAGAGAGATATTCCATCAGTTAAGAGACGTATGTAAAGGTGTGTACTATCTCAAGGAGTTGAGCAATTCCTCGCTTGATCTTATAATGAGTTTTGGAGAAATATTATCCACAAAAATTATCAGCGAACGCTTTACCTCTATGGGTATTAACAATCTATGGGCTGATGCAAGAGAACTCATCAAGACAGAACCCTGCAATAACGGTAACAGCGTCATGAAATTGGTTAGTTATGCTAATATACGAAAAATGACCAATTCCAGTAGATTAAGACTTATTATTGTTCCCGGATTTATCGCAAGCGATACTTTGAATCATACCACAACTTTGGGACGAGGTGGATCTGACTTTACCGCAGCACTGGTTGCTGAAGCAGTAGAAGCAAGAGAATTACAGATTTGGAGTGACGTCAACGGTATGATGACAGCCGATCCGAGAATAGTTCCGGAAGCAATCACTATAAGACACATTTCATATAAAGAAGCACAGGAGTTGTCTCACTTCGGGGCAAAAGTGATTTACCCTCCTACCATACAGCCGGCTATAAGCAAAGGTATTCCCATAGTGGTTAAAAACACTTTTTCTCCCGATGATCCGGGCACTGTTATTGAAAAAAATCCGCCTGAAAGCAGAGGAAAAATTAGAGGAATATCAAGAAGCAACAAAATAGCTCTTCTCTCCATGGAAGGCAGTGGAATGGTTGGCGTTCCTGGATATTCTGCAAGACTATTTGGTGCTCTGGCCAATGCTGGAATAAATATTATATTGATTACACAAGCTTCTTCGGTACATACTATGTGTGTGGCCATTGAAGACTCTGATGCCGCAAAAGCCAAAAAAACTGTGGATGAAACCTTTGCTTATGAGATATCCCTCAACAAAGTCAATCCATTGAAAGTTGAAAACGGATTCTCTATAATCTCTCTTGTTGGAGATGATCTTAAAAATCAGTCCGGCACAGGAGGTAGAATGTTCAATGCACTTGGACGTGCCGGGATTAATATACGGGCTATTGCACAAGGTTCTTCCGAAAAAAACATCTCCGTAGTGGTCAAGGAAGAGGAATCGGACATCTCTATTAAGGTAATTCATGATGAATTCTTTGGAGTTGAAAAGAAGCGTATTAATCTTTTTATTGCAGGATATGGAAATGTTGCAAAGTCCCTTCTTTCAATAATAAAATCTCGCAGAGAATGGCTCATAGAAAAACGACATTTAGAGATACATGTTGTTGCGATTTGCAATAGCAGGCATATGATTTTAAATAAAAGTGGAATAGAGATAGACTCAATAGATGAAAGTCTTAAAAAGGGTGACCCATCTGATATTTACAGATTTCGTGAACTTTGCTCAGACATGAATCTTCCTGACAGTATATTTGTTGACTGCACAGCGGATAGAGGAGTTTCTTCTCTTTATCAGGATTTTATGCAAGGAAAATGTTCTGTCGTTACATGCAACAAGATTGGTCTTAGTTCATCCCAGGAGAGTTATGATGCATTGCAGGAGACTTGTTGCGCAACAGAAGTTAAGTTGAAATATGAGACAACTGTGGGTGCAGCTTTGCCGGTTATTTCAACTATCAAGTCCAGAGTCGAGTGTGGAGATAATATAAGAAGAATTGAAGCTATCCTCTCCGGTACTTTGAATTACCTTTTCAGCAAATATGATGGCTCAGCCAAATTTGTCGATATTGTTCGCGAGGCAAAAAATGCCGGTTACACAGAACCAGATCCAAGAATTGATCTTTCAGGAACTGATGTTTTGAGAAAGACTGTAATTTTAGCCAGAGAATCAGGATTTAGACTTGAACCGGAAGAGATTGATGTTGTACCTATTTTTAATTCTGATCTTTTTTCATACGATTCAGAGGAATTTATGACAAAGATAGAAGAGTGCGAAGACCAAATGCTATCATTATATAAAAGTGCACTCTCAAGAGGTGAAAGGCTAAGGTACATTGCAACAATTGAAAATGGCAATTATAAAATCGGTGTCCAGTCAGTCTCTTCTGACCATCCGTTTTATAATATAAATGGCCGTGATAATGCAATAATGATATTTACTGATGAATATTCTTCTCCATTAACAGTCTCGGGAGCAGGAGCAGGAGCAAGATTAACAGCATCCGGCCTCTTTGCAGACCTTTTAGCTTAAAAATTTATACCTTTGTTGCAAAGAGAGATTAAGATAAGATGGGTACATATACAGAAAAAAATATTCGTACACTCAATTGGAATGAGCATATCCGAAGAAGACCGGGAATGTATATTGGCAAACTCGGAGATGGCTCTTCGCCTGACGATGGAATATATGTGCTCCTCAAAGAGGTAATGGATAACTCAATAGATGAATTTGCCATGGGCTTTGGCAAAATTATCTATGTGACAATTCAAGACAAAACGGTTTCAGTTAGAGATTTTGGCCGCGGTATTCCTCTCGGCAGCCTGGTAGATGCATCAAGCAAGATAAACACCGGAGGCAAATATGACGACGAAGCCTTCAAGAAATCTGTGGGTCTCAATGGAGTCGGCCTTAAAGCTGTAAATGCTCTTTCCGTTTCATGTCTTGTGCAGTCATTTCGGGAGGGAGAAAGTCATTTTGCGAAATTTAGCAGAGGGGAACTTATCGAAGAAGGTAGAATCACTACATCGGAGAAGAACGGTACTTTAGTCACTTTTTTGGCT
Organism: Rikenellaceae bacterium; assembly: GCA_003520315.1. The sequence goes on from DOVA01000122.1 coordinate 3,633, forward strand.
GATGATGAACTTTTTGAAAACTTCTCATACAATTTCGAGTTTGTCGAAAGCATGCTTAGAAACTATTGCTACCTAAATACCGGCCTAACGATCAAATTTAATGAAAAAGAGTTTTTCTCCAAAAACGGACTTCTGGATCTTCTTAATGAAAGCCTTACAAAAGAACCTCTTTATCAGCCAATTCACTTGAAAGGAGAGGATATAGAGATTGCCATGACCCATGGAAACGACTACGGAGAAAGCATTTCATCGTTTGTAAACGGTCAGTACACTACACAAGGAGGAACACATCTTGCCGCTTTTCGTGAAGGTATTGCCAAAACTCTTAAAGAGTTTTACAAAAGGGATTTTGATCCGAGTGACATACGTCAGTCAATAATTGCTGCAATAAGTATCAAAGTACAGGAACCCCAGTTTGAGGGACAAACAAAGACTAAGCTCGGCTCAAAAGAGATGTCTGTCAACGGAGTCAGTATACGAAATTATATTATCGATTTTTTGAAGGACAATCTCGACAATTTCCTGCATAAAAATCCCGAGACCGCTGATACCATACTTAAAAAGATACTGGATTCGGAAAAAGAGAGAAAAGCCATATCGGGGATTCAAAAACTTGCAAGAGAGAGAGCCAAAAAGGCAAATCTGCATAACAAAAAACTCAGAGACTGCAGAATACACTATAACGATAAGAATGAAAGAGCTGAAGAGAGTACCCTATTCATAACAGAGGGAGATTCTGCAAGTGGTTCAATTACAAAAAGCAGAGATGTTACTACTCAGGCAGTTTTCAGCCTCAGAGGCAAACCTCAAAACTCTTACGGACTTACAAAGAAGATTGTGTATGAAAATGAAGAGTTTAATCTTCTTCAGGCTGCGCTCAATATTGAAGCAGATCTGGATAATTTAAGATACAACAAAATAATAATTGCAACTGATGCCGATGTTGACGGAATGCATATACGGCTTCTCCTTCTAACTTTTTTCCTGCAATTCTTCCCGGAACTTATCCGTCAGGGACATTTGTATATTTTACAGACACCTCTTTTCAGAGTAAGAAACAAAAAGGAAACTCATTATTGCTACTCAATAGAAGAGAGGGACAAAGTAATGAAAAAGCTTGGAGCCAACATAGAGATCACTCGTTTCAAGGGACTAGGAGAGATTTCGCCAGATGAGTTCCGTGAATTTATAGGAGATAACATAAAACTCGAAAGGGTAAGACTGGGTAATGATGACAATATTCCTCAACTACTCGAATTCTATATGGGTAAAAATACTCCTGATCGCCAAAGCTTCATTCGCTCCCATCTTAGACAGGAAGTCATAATTAACGAATTATGAATGCTTGTCCCTAAGATATTCCCTTCTCACCTGTGAGGGAAGTTTGCCATAAACAGCAATAAATGCTCTATTAAGCGATCTTAAATTACTAAATCCGGATTGTATCGCAACATCCGAGAGTGTTTCCATTTTTTCTGATTCAATAAGTTTAAGAGCTTGCGCTGCACGTAACAAATTAACGTATTGTCTAAAATTACATCCCTTCTCGCTATTGATGTAATTTGAAAGATAGGTTCTGTTTGTTGCTGCTTCTTTTGCAAGTTTGGTAACTGTAAGACAAGGATCTAAATATAATCGCTTGGTTAACAGTAATTCTTCAGCTCTCTTGCCACCAACTAACAAAGAGTCGGATAATTTCACAAATTTCAAAACAGGATCTTTCTCAAAAAGACCTGACAAATATAAAACTCTTTTTATCACGCATCTTAAATTTCTATTCATGTTCTTTGAGGAGTCTCTGCTCTTTGCACCAGTCTGCAGGTGTATTTCCCAAATGATATCTAAAAGCTATCGAAAAGGTTGCCATAGAACCAAAACCTGATCTGGTACACAATTCCTGAATACTTAGTGTGGTATTTTCACTAAACAGCCTCTTAACTTCCTCAATTCTGTAGTAGTTGACAAACTGATTAAAATTAAGATTGTGTCTGTCATTAATGATTCGTGAAAGGTATGTCTTATTGGAATAGAGATATAAAGCGACCTCTCTGATTTTGAGATCTTGTTGTAAATACGGCTTTTTCTGTTCAAAATAGATAATAAGTCGTTTATACAACTCATCTGCCTTGGCCTTATCTGAAAGGCCTCTAATTATTCTGCTCTTATCGTCAGATAGTTGCTCTTCAGACTCGTCAACAACATCTTTTCTAGCTACATCTTTATCATTATCAGACTCGTAGCTGCATGTCGCAAAAACCACATAGCCGTTAAAAAGAAGTAAAAGAGTTAAAGCTGACCATACATATATGTCATTAAATCCTGTAAATAAAAAAAACAGTATCGAAATAGAAATCAATACCTCTATTATTGACAGAAAAAGATCGTGTTTCAATCTTGCTATCCTAATTCTATCACATTCGAGCGTATTTATTATTCCTTTGATAACTTTTATAATAATACCGATTGATTCAGATAAAAACAATAATATCAACACTACTGTACATATTATATTAATCGATTGCGGAATCATTATTCCTTTAATATCAAACAATACTATCGATAGATATAACATTGTGGCAGCTGCTGCCTTTATAAACGAGACTCTGGCCGAACAAATATTAACGCTGATCTTGCTACAAACATATCTTCGCACAGGACTTGTAATCACCATAAGCCCCAAAAGTGTCAAAATCGCACCATGAAACATTTCGTTTCCAGGATGGTGAAATGCTACCATTAGCCTTACAACTAAAATAACAGTAATAAATGAGAATAGATATCCCATCGATTTTACTAACTCTCTGCTTTTGTCGGAAAGAGACTTGTCGACAAAAATGATGAAAGGGAAATAGAGTGAAACGATGAAATAAGAGAGAACAAACAGAAGTTCAATACAGGATTGAACTTCCACAAAGTTTGACGTTAAATTCATAGCTTTTAAGTTAGATTTTGTCAAAAATAAATAATAAATTAAAATTATCCTAACTTAACAAGCTATTATATAATAATTTATCTAAGATTAAATTTTTTGACGTTTTTAAAATGTTGCCTAAAATTATAGAAAATTACTTTTTGATTTGGTCAAATCCTTGCCCATAAACGCCCATAACACTACCTACAGATATAAAGGCATTTTTATCAATTTCTCTTATAACCCTAAAAACAAAATTACTCTCCGTCTTTCTGACAATCACCAGCAGTACTTTACCCTTTTCCTTTGTAAACCACCCCATGGCATCAATAACTGTTACTCCCCGACCAATAGAAGTAATTCTTTCAGCAATCTCTTGATACTTTTTTGAAAAGATAAAAATCTGAACAGACTGTCTTGCGCCAGATAATACCAGATCGATTGTATAGCTCCCCACAGAGATAAGTATGTATCCATAAATAACCACTGCCAGCTTTTCTCCCAATGACATGTCATTTGGAATAAACATTGAACTGGCAATAATAATTACATCACAAAGCAATATTATCTTGCCGGGAGAGATATTTCTATATTTGTTTATCATCAGGGCTATAATATCTGTTCCTCCGGAACTTCCTCCCTGAGTAAAAGTAATAGCAATCCCAACCCCATAACAAACGGCACCCATAATGGCCGATAACAATTTTCCATTGCTGATAGCAATATCCTCTATTAACTCCCGAGGAATAGCCGGAGGGATAATATCAAAAAATATAGAAACAACGATTATGGCAAAGACTGTCTTAAAGCCAAACTGT
>DOVA01000222.1 GCA_003520315.1 Rikenellaceae bacterium
GTTTTGGACACCTCTTTTTTTATTTTTCAATTTCCATTTTAAGCAGCAAATTTCACCGGATAAATTTAAACATAGCATTTGTGATTCAATTCTTTGGGTGGAATAAAAGTATTTAAATTTAAAAGTGATATGCAGCCTTCCTCATCTCATCAGGAGATTTAAAAGGTTTTGGAGGATTAAGATATCGTTCGAGAAATTTGTAAATTGTAAAACGTATATCAGTTGCTTCTTTAGTGTCAATCCTGTCAAATCCGTGACCTCCGGCAGCCGCATTGAAAACCTTGTATTCAAACTTTTTGTCATGTGCCTTTAGAGAATCGATCATGCACATAACTTCTTCAACATAAACATCGTTGTCAATAGTGTTGGTATGTATCAGCAAAGGTCTTTGAAGCAAAGCTGCATAGGATGATGGTGAACGACGTTTATATTCCTCAGGATCCTCTTTTAGACTTTTCCCTATATGATATTTTGGAGTGAAATAATCTTCATAACTTTTTCCATGGGAGGTTAGTCTGCTGTTAAGGTCGCTTACAGGTACCCCGGCAAAGGCACAAACATATTTCTCCGGATATTTCAGAATATTGAAAAGAGATATCATGCCTCCGTGACTCCAGCCGATAATTGCCACTCTGTTGCTGTCCACAATACTGTAGTTTGTTGTCATGTAGTCTCTGCTTGCAAGTACGTCTTCATTTTCCAATCCACCATAATCGATGTTTTCATATACACCTTTTCCATAACCGGTACTTCCTCTGTATTCTGCAGCTACAACTATGTAACCCTGGCTGATAAGTTCCCTCACGATATGTGCATAATATGTAGAAAAGTCTGCATGAATTCCGCTATGAGGAAGGACTATGAGTGGGTATTTGTGATTTTTTTTCACATTCTTAGGAATGAAAGTATAGGCATAAAATTGCAAAGGATTACCTGCAAATCTGTCTCCTTCTGTTCTCGGTTTCCATCTTGGAGGGCCTGTAAGTCTTACCTTGTCTACGTAAGCAATGTCTCCTACCTTTTGATACCATAAAACGTCATCAATTTTTTTAATTACCTCATCATGCCTGTGTACATCTTCCTTAATGTATTCATCTACAGTCTGCGATATGGCATCTGCCGGATTTAATGTTATAATGAGGCCGGACAGAATTGTTACCGTTGTCACCTTTTTTATAAGTCCAAATTTCATAGTAATGAGTTTATTGGTTAAAATCTTAATATGCTTGGAAAACTATAACTTTTCCTTTATCAATATTCAACTTGACACTATCTAAAGTAGCTTCATTGAGTGTGCCTTTCCACCAACTGTCTAATATAACATCTTTTAAAGGATATTTCAAACCTTCTGAAACTATTTTCGTCTCTTTGTCAAGGGCGAAAATTGAAATTTGTGTGCCAATACTTGTTTTAATAACAGTGTCACCTTCAATACATGTGAAAATTCCATAGTCAGTTAAAATTCTTACAGGAACATCTGTCATATCACTGTAAAGTGCAAGTAAAGAGACATTACCAATGGTATGATCTTCCCTTAGACCTGTGGCACCAAGTATAAATATCTGGTCAGGAGACAGTGAAAGTGTATATATAAATGCTTTTGTAAGATCATTGGTCTCCTGATCCGGATTGTGATATATTATTCCTCGATATTTTTCCTGAAAATTTTTATCAAGGCTATCCATGTCTCCTACAATTGCAATTGGAGTATAACCTTTCTCGACAAGTGCAGCAGCTGCTCCATCGCAGCAGATAATTCCGGAGGAACTCACAAGTATTTCCAACAATTGTTGACGTTTTGGGAATTCACCATCGGCCAGAATTACAAAAGTTTTCATTGTATAAACATATATAGATTCAGGTCTCTAAAACCAGCTAAAAAATCCTTTACAGACATTTTCCTTTTTCCTGCAACCTGAAGTTCCATTATTTTAATAAATCCTTCTTTGCAGGCAACTTTAAACTCTTCTTTTTTATCAGTAAGAATTTTCCCCATAGGCAGTCTGTGATTCTCATTTACAAACTCTGTTTTGAAAATTTTGACAGGTATCTCTTTGCCTTTGCCGGAAAGCGTAGAATAGGCACCGGGATAAGGGCTGAGTCCTCTCACAAGATTGTGAATTTTCTCGGGTGCCATATTCCAGTCTATTTTGCACATTTCTTTTGTAATCTTGGGAGCAGTATGAAGAGTTGCGATATCTTTGACAATCAATGATTGGGGGACTGGTTTTATTGTGCCACTTATTATCTCTTCAATACTTTTGATTATCAACTCTTTGCCAATATGCAGCAACTTGTCGTGAAGAGTGCCAAAATTGTCCTCAGGTGAGATGGAACATTCCTGACGATGCAAAATAGCTCCATTATCAATCTTTTCATCAAGCATGAATGTTGTAACACCAGTAACAGTTTCACCGTTGATGATAACATGGTTAATAGGAGCAGCTCCCCTATAATCTGGAAGTAATGATGCATGAAGATTGAATGTCCCTAATCTTGGCATTGCCCATACTTCTTTAGGCAACATTCTGAAGGCAACAACGACAAATAGATCTGCTTTATATGAAGAGAGTTCTGCAAGAAAAGACTCATTCTTCAGTGATGTTGGCTGAAGTACGGGGATAGACCTGCTAATTGCAAATTTCTTAACTTCACTTGAAACAAGTTGCATGCCCCTACCGGCCGGTTTATCGGGGGCTGTGACTACTGCCACTACATTATAATTTTCTTCAAGTAGAGCTTTGAGTTGGGTAACTGCAAAAGTTGGAGTTCCCATAAATATAATTCTGACATCACGTTTCTCCATAGTTCTCTTTTTTGAAGTTGAGTCTTATAATCCTTTTAAAGAGGTTTTTGTATATCTCTGCGTTGAACAGAGAGGAGTCCTGTGTCGATTTCCAAGTTAGATAAGCTCCCATTGGTAGTAATACAAAGGTGGAGATAAAAGTGCCAATTGCCGGAGAGATAACCCCATCGTTTGCAAGCTTTTTGCCACTTATATCTATGACCCAATATATTATGAAAAAGAACATAGATATTACAACAGGAGTGCCTAAACCCCCTTTGCGTATAATTGCTCCAAGCGGTGCCCCAATAAAGAAAAATATAAAACAGGCAAATGAGAGGGTGAATTTTCTAAATCTTTCAACTTGTACTTTTCTAAGAGGGTGTGAGTATCTGTATTCATCGAACTGATAGTTGTCGAGAATAGTAGTTGCTTCTAACGAGGCTGAGAGAGCTCCTTCAAGAACTATTTGCTCATCATAGAGATTTTTAAATTTAAGCAATGAATCGGCATTAAACTCCCCTTTAAACTTTTTTGTCTTCGAAAGATCAAGTTGTGTGGGAACTGAAAATCCTCCAGCCATAATAAGATCCTGAAGTTGCCTACCCTTAATAATTGTATAAGCAGAGTCGAGAGAATCCTTCAAGTAAGATAATTGTTTGATATTTTGCGACATAATTTCTTTACTGAATCTGCTGGCATCAGACCTTTTGAAAGCATAGTCCTTGAGAGAAATAATAAGATCCTGTTTGTCGAAGCCAATTTTCTGCATTGTATAAGAAGTGTCTCCTCTAAAGTGAAAAGGTTCTTGATAGGAATATCCACTATAGAGTGTAAATATTAGGTTTGCCTTGTCAGCTGTGAGCTTTATAGAACCTGAATCTGCAACGGTGAGATTGTTGCCTGTTTGAGAAGTATGGTCATACACCATAACTCCATAAATGTTACCGGTTTTCTTGTCTCTTTGATTGATTCGAATAACATATCCGTCTATACCGTCATAAAACATACCTGTAGGAATTCGTATCTCTTCCTTTGTTTTTCCGATATCATCCCTTAGTGCGTATATTTTATTATAGGCAACAGGTATAAGGTTGTTTGAAGCAAAAAAAGCGCCGATACTTATTATGAATGAGAGCACAATAAGAGGAGCGAGGATCCTTTGAAGAGAGATTCCTGCCGCTTTCAATGCAAGAAGTTCACTGTTTTCTCCAAATCCTCCCATAGTCATAATTGATGCAAACAGGGTTGCAAGAGGAAGTGCAAGGGGTATGAGGGTAGCTGCTCCCCATCCAAGAAATTCTGCAATAACACCAAACCCGAGTCCCTTTCCTACAAGTTCATCGATGTACAACCAGAGGAACTGCAGCAAAAGGGCAAAAGTGACAATGAGGAAGGTTAAAATGAACGGTCCTAAAAATGACTTGAGAATAAATTGATCTATTTTTTTCACCTCTGTTGTGTAGCCAGCTCTGTTAGTTTAACAATTGCAGCAGCAAGACCTGTAATGTTTTTGCCACCTGCGCTTGCAAGGAAATTCTGTCCTCCTCCTCCTCCACTAATCAATGGTGCCGCTTCCCGTATGTCTTTAGCTGCGTTATATCCTTTGGTTGTCAGATCGTCAGTATACATCAGAGTCAGTGTAGCTTTCCCTTCTGATTCACAACCGGCAATAAATACGGTATTGTTCATCTCATTATGTATCATCGAAGCAATCTTTTTAACAACCTCAGCAGGATAAGCACCGGACATGGTTACAATTTTCATTCCATTGATCTCTCTTGCTTTTTCGATTAGTGACTCTTTCAATTTTTTTACTTTCTCTTTTAATTCCTCTTCAATAGTTTTATGCAACATCTCGTTTTCGCTTACAAGTTTCTGAATAGCTGTCACAAGACTTGGATTATTGTTGAGTATGCTCCGTATAGATTTTAGTGTATCTTCAAATTCCTCGACAACTCTCTCTGCGTATTCTCCTGTAACAGCTTCGATTCGTCTTACACCTGCAGCAATCGCTGATTCCGAAAGAATTTTGAAATACCCAATATTACCTGTTGCCAAAGTATGTGTTCCACCACACAGTTCAATAGAATTGCCAAAACGAATCACCCTAACCCTGTCCCCGTATTTCTCTCCAAAAAGTGCCATGGCTCCTATTTTACGTGCCTCTTCAATAGGAACCTCTCTGAACTCTTCTCTTGGGGAGTTCTCTCTTATCAGTTCGTTAACGCGGTTTTCTATTTTTCGGATCATTTCATCACTGATCTTTTCATAGTGAGAAAAGTCAAATCTGAAATAATTGAAATTGACGAGTGACCCCTTTTGTTCAATATGATTTCCAAGTAACTCTCTCAATGCCCTGTGCAACAAATGTGTAGCAGTATGGTTATTTGCAGTGGAAAATCGTTTTTTAAGATCAACTTTTGCTGTAAATGGTAAGTCAGTCCTAGCAGGAAGTGTGTCCGCAATATGTACTATAAGATTGTTTTCTTTAACGGTATTAGTTATAGAATACTGTATTCCATCAGCAGATTCAATATAACCTGTGTCTCCAACCTGCCCTCCGCTTTCGGCATAAAAGGGAGTTTTGTCAAAAACAAGTTGATAGTATTCTTTAATTTTTGCCTTGATTTTACGGTACTTAACAATGCTTATTTGCTCTTCAACTTTGTCGTAACCCACAAATTCGACCCCATTAAAAGGACGAAGTTCTATCCAGTCACTTTCTTCTGTGGAGGTCGCATTACGACTTCTCTCTTTTTGTTTGGAGAGCTCTTTTTCAAAGGTACTAAGGTCGATTGTGTAGCCATGTTCTTTTGCAATTAATTCACTCAGGTCAATGGGGAAACCATAGGTGTCATAAAGAGTAAATGCCTCTTTTCCAGGAATGACTTTGGTTGTTTTATTTTTTTCTATTAATGTCTCCATCAGTTTAATACCTTTGTCCAATGTTCTGAGGAAAGCCTCTTCTTCCTCTTTGATAACTTTCTCAATAAGGGATTGTTGTTTGATCAGCTCAGGATAAGCTTCACCGAGATTAGTTACAAGAGTAGGTACGAGTTTACACAAGAATGGCTGATCTATACCAAGAAATGTATAAGCATAGCGTACAGCTCTTCGCAGGATACGCCGGATAACATATCCTGCCTTGACATTGGACGGAAGTTGCCCGTCAGCAATTGAAAAACTTATGGCTCGGATATGATCGGCAATGACTCTCATTGCTACTGATATTTGTTCTGATTCATTATAGCTTTTGCCACTTAGACGAGATATGGAGGCAATCATATTAGTGAACAGATCGGTGTCATAGTTGCTTTGTTTTCCTTGAATTATCATGCAGAGTCGCTCAAGTCCCATTCCTGTATCAACGTGTTTCTGAGGTAATTGGACTAATTCTCCATTAGCTTTTCTGTTATACTGAATAAATACAAGATTCCAGATTTCAATAACATGTGGATCCCCCTTATTTACAAGGGATGCGCCGCTTATTTTTTTTCTATCTTCAGTACTGCGTATATCGATATGAATCTCGCTGCAAGGACCACATGGTCCGGTATCACCCATTTCCCAGAAATTATCTTTTTTGTTACCAAACAGGACTCTATCTCCAGGTAAAAACTTAAGCCATTGTGTTTTTGCTTCTTCGTCTGGAGAAATGTTGTCTTCTTTACTTCCTTCAAAAACTGTAACGTAAAGACGCTCTTTGTCGATTTTATATATTTCAGTCAATAATTCCCACGCCCACTCAATTGCTTCTTTTTTGAAATAGTCTCCGAAACTCCAATTTCCTAGCATTTCAAACATGGTGTGATGATAGCTGTCGTGGCCAACTTCCTCAAGATCATTGTGCTTGCCACTGACTCTTAGACATTTTTGAGAGTCAGCAACTCTTTTATATTTTGCTGGGGTATTACCTAGAAACCAGTCTTTGAATTGGTTCATACCTGCATTTGTAAATAGTAATGTCGNNTCATACCTGCATTTGTGAACATGAGAGTTGGGTCATCTTTGACAATCATGGGAGCTGATGGTAATATGGTGTGATCCTTGCTCGCAAAAAAGTTTAAAAATTTATCTCTGATTTCGTTTGATGTCATAATCACTATTAATAATATAATCTAAATGAACCACAAAAATAGGTTTTTATTTAATTTTTTTTAAATTTGCGCAAAATTAGCCCCATTTTCTTTATGCCATGCCAAAAAAACGTAGATATAAATTTAATCCAGAGACTTTAGCTTACGAGTTGCACAAGATTCCTATGCGCGTTAAGTTTTCAAAGGGTTTTATCATGTTTTTGGCGAGTCTTCTTACAAGTACGGGTTGTTATATGCTCTATACAAAGTATTTTGGTTTTGAAACTCCCAAGATGATGATCTTGTTGAGTAAATCTGAGGAACTTTCAAACAGGCTGGATCTCATGAATAAGCGCTTTCAAGAGGCAAACAATTCATTGATATCTTTACAAATGAGGGACAATAATATTTACAGGCCTGTTTTTGGTATGGAAGAGATACCTCAGGAAGTTAGAAATGCAGGTTTTGGAGGAGTTGACAGATATTCTTATCTCAAAAATTTTGACAATTCTGGTTTGCTTGAGAGAACTGCCGAAAATCTTGATATACTTTATAAGAAGGCTTTCGTGCAGTCAAAGTCTTTTGATGAGGTTATCGAACAGGCTAAAAATGCCGATAAACTGGCCTTAAGTGTGCCGGCTATACCTCCTGTTAATATTTCCAGTCACCGGATTCGTTTTTCAAGTGGTTTTGGTTACAGACCTGATCCTTTTACTGGCCAGTACAGAATGCATACAGGAGTAGATCTTTCAGGGCAGGTTGGAGAACCTATTTATTCTACCGGAAATGGCAAGGTAGTTGAGATTGGCTATGACTTTTTCGGTTATGGCAATTTTATTATTATTGATCATGGATTTGGATATAAGACAAGATATGCACATTTAAAGGCAAGTCT
>DOVA01000234.1:0-9600 GCA_003520315.1 Rikenellaceae bacterium
TTCCGGGGACACAATACTTAATTACTGTTAATTATTTTAAAATATCGCGCATTTGTCCTCAGCTTATATTCCATTGTGTCATAGCCACCTTTTACTTCACCGTATCAGGAGAAATGCGAACGGTTTTGCCGTTTGCCCATACTGCAAGCGAACGACCTGTCTTTTTATGCCGCTCTACGACTCCACGTACGGCTTTTTTCAATGCCGCTTCGGCTTTATCCTGTAAAGACATTCTCTTTTTCATGAATTACCTCATACTTTTTAGGACAAGTTTAAATAATTCTTCATTGGCAATCTCTTTATGGGCATTTCGTCTCTTTGCGATTAAAACAGGTCTTGCTTTTGAATTATCGAATAGCATCCATGAATCAAGCAAAGACTCGTATAATGCAAGAAAATTATTGATACCACGGGAAAATCGCCTGCGCACATCTTCGGCGGGAACATTGTGCCCGCCTTCTGCGACTCTATCCTTAATGCGGGCTATCGCCAACTCTGGGCTGGGTACCCAGAGAAAGAAAAGATGAAGCGCGTACCCTCTCTTTTTTAACTCGGCAAGCAGGCTTGCGTAAGATTTGCCAGATAAAGTTGTTTCAAATGCAAAATCAACTCCACGCTTAGAATATTCATGAATTTGCTGCAGTACGAGCTTACCGGCTTTAATGGCCGCGGCACGCGGCTCAAATGGTGCCAATCCTTGGGCAATAAGGTCAGCATTTACAAAATTAGGGCAATTCACATAATCAGGTAAGAACAATTTTGCAAATGTCGTTTTTCCTGACCCATTAGGCCCAGCAATAATATAAACTGCCTTATTTTTCATTAACACACCGCTTTATGCTCTTAGCGAACCCTGCGTATTCTACCCACAGGGTTCGCCTGTGCGTCAACAATGGCGGACCCGTCTGCAACCAATTCGTACCGCATCCGAAGTCCAAGTTAGAATCATTATTGAACCAATTCAACGAACCCTATTATACCAAAGACTAGCAAAAAAGGTAGAAGAATTATCCTTGCTAGGGATGTCACTTAGGATGATTGCTAAAAGTTTAAAAATCAGCAAGAAAATTGTAACTAATGCTCTCTTGTATTACAAAGAAAACTCCCCTAAGCGACAATCTAGCTAATATTTCCATATTTTTTGTCGTATTTGTCGTGTTTTCAGATAGCATTAGTTATGTAACATATTGATAACAAAAATGTTACAATAAAGTTTTGTAAATACAGCGACATCTCCGGTCATGTTCTTTTGTTTTTCATTTTCCACAAGATAATTTTTTATCATTTTTTCAAGCATAGCCTCTGCCTTCTGCTTCTCAGATTTAAAAACATTAAGAGTAGCTTGCCATTGTTGTGAATTCAATAAACTTATTTGCTTTTTTACTGATTCTTTTAATTCTCTACCCATTTCTTTTGCTTCTTCCTCTATGTTTTCAACAGTATCTAAACCTTGCTCTTGGCTCAGATATCCTAAACGACTTAAAAATGCAATTTCATTCATTTCAATTTGATCACTCATTAAAATTGTACGAGCTTTTTCATAATCAGATAGATTATCCGAATATGATAATCGCCATAATCTTTGATAACGCAATCTTGAATTACTAAGTATTTCTCCCAGTAGTTCGTTTTGGAAATTTACCCCGATTTTTAAATTATTCTCTGACCGTACATTTGCTATATATCGCTCTACCGTTCTACTACATACTTGTAATATCTCTGCTATGTCTTCTTTCGTATATCCTCGAATAATTTTATAATATACAGCTAATTTCTCCAACACTGCCTTGTCCAATATTTGAAGATTAACTTTATGGCTTTCAATCTGTTGCGCCAGTTCCGGTATTAACAAATTATTAATATTTGGTTCTTCTAAATTTACCTTCTTTTTTCCATTAGCTTTATCTTTTCCAGTATTCATATATCCCCCCCTTTTTTTGTTAAAAACGGTTAATAAATAGAAAACGGCTATCGAGATTACTTTCAATATCAATCTCAATAGCCGTCTGTTATTTTCCGGCAACTACAATCTTGTGCTAGTCTACATAAACTGCTTTAACTTAGTTATTTTGTAACATTTTTTTATAGCTTTTCAAACAAAACTTAGACTAAAAAACTAGTATATCGCCCTATCTTTAGTCATGCTATATAGTTTCCCATTAACAAAGTTCAGCATGTACTCATAGGGATATTCTGTCCAGTAGCAAGACTCATATGTGCCATTGGTATATGTTGTCTTATTGCCTCTATCCGGCCAAGGATCACCCCACGCCGCTATTACCTGCTCTTTAGTCATTGCCCACTGTAACAGAACCCTCTTGTATATTTTTCTTTATTTCCTGCGGTAAATTGGGGTTTGCTACAAAGAACGCATCTTTTCTGGCTTGTATCTGCTGTGGAGCAATTGAAGCGCAGCCAACTAACAATATTATAGGTAAAAGTAGAATTCCCCTTTTCACAACTCATCTCCCATTTAATTTGTTCCACCACAAAATTAATGTTATCACCGTATACTTACGGTGTCAAGATTTATAGTATTTTGGGATAATACACCTTATGAATACGGCTATTAGATTAAAATTAGCTAAAAGACTTAGGGAATTGCGGAAACGGAAAAGTTTAACTCAAGAACAGTTGTCAGAACTATCTGGGGTTGATTATAAACATATTCAGTTATTGGAAAGTAACAAAGCATCTGCAGCTAAACTAGATACTATCGAAAAACTGGCCAAAGCTTTTAGTATAAGTCCTTCGGAATTACTTAAATTTTAACTAAGCTGAGTTCGCTCCTTATCCTCCCGTTTAATTTCAGCCATTTTTTTTATACACAATTCGATATATTTTCTAAATTGTTCTGTTGTCATTTTATTATGTCTTCCATCATAAGTACTGTGATCTTTATTGTAATAGGATTTTTTACAAAAAATCACAAAATCTCCTTTAAAATACCTAGCCACTGGTCTAGCTGTATCAGGTAAAGGCTTACCATTATATTCATCATTATCCCAAGCACTATATTCTACATATTTACCCGGGCTGATTTCCGTAAAGACTTCGAAGCTAAAATCATTATCTTTAATTCTTTCTTCTATAGGATCTAGCCCCCCTGTTTCTAACCTAAAATAATTCCATTGTGGATCTTCAGAAAAAGATTCGAAAATCAATCTTAGTGGTTTCACAATATACACTAAACTATTACATCTTAATTCAATACAAGCTTTTTCGATTGAAAGTTTTGCAGATTCCAAATCTAATCCTCCCCCATCAGGGAAAAAAGTATGATTAAAATTCTTACTATTGCCTAGAATATTTAAAATAATTATAATCTGGTTCGCATCTTTCCAAAAAACACGCTGCGGGATAGCAGCGGGAAATATTTGCTGTTGAATTCGACGCCATTCGTCTTTATTTTGTTTATCATAATCTTTCTCTAATTCAACCCATTCTCTAAGCTTCTCTACAAATTGCGCCATCGTAGGTCGTTTAGCTGGGTCATTATCGGTAGAATTAAACAATAAATCATCAAGGGGTTGTACATAAATTTCATTTTGATATTTTTTTAATTCAATACTACTGTTTATTACATATTGTCCTTCAAACCCTTTTTTTTCTTTTGTAAGCAAAATCCATAGTGTCTTTGCTAAAGAATATACATCAGCTGGCCCGCCTTTTGCCTTTTCAGCAAAACGCTTCATTTCAGGAGCCATTGTCCATTTCGGACCGATTGTTTCTCCTTTATGCGTTAAATCTTTCTTAGTAGGGTATTCAACCAAGCCAAAATCGCCTATATAATAACAATTACCTAAATAGAAAAGATTAGCAGGCTTAATATCCCTATGATTTATATCTCGCTTATGTAAAATAGACATAGTTTCAGCAATAGAGATTATCGCCAAAACTATTTCTTGTGCGCCTTTGTTTTCTGCCCATTTCACAAAAGGCACTGCTAAGGGCATTACATACCAAACCATAACCATATCTTTTGTGGGTTTTGGTAAATAATATATAATCGGAAGAATACCTTTGACATCAGAATTAGTATCGACAATCTTGATTTCATCATAAAATCTATCATAAGCTTTAGGGCTTATTCTAGTTAATATCTTAATTGCATATTCAGCACGTTGGCCATCTATCGCCTTCCAAACCTCCCCATTTCCTCCAGCATCAATAAAATCAACTAATACCCATTTTTCAAACTTCATTCCTTGTCTACCAACTTGTTTTTTCATATTATAGCTACACTTTCTTAGAAAAATTACCTAAACGTTGAAACAAAACTTACCGAGTTCAAGATATAGTTGCTACAATTACTCTCTTTACTAAATTTAGCAATTGTCTAATTTCATTAACATCCAAATGGACTTCTTGACCAGCAGCCTGCCAAGTAGATACTTGGTCTTTAAATTTTTCATCTACCAATCCTAGATTATGTGTAATAACATGTCTCTTTGCGAATTGATACTCTAGGAAAGTCTTATCCTTATCATCCATACTTGAAAAAATATCTAGTTGCAAATTTGCTTTAAAGATTTGTTCTGCTTTAGACGGCTGTTGAAAAGAATTCCTTAATTTGCTTATTTTATCTTTACGATCATCCTCACTTACCTTTCCCTTTAACTTATCGGCATATATTATTTTAAAGAAACCTTCAAATAGACTCACGCAATCCTCTAAGCTATTACCTAAAAGATGATAGCCAGCTTCCTTGCCAGCCTTATTCACAATGGCATCATAACAATCGATTAGACTCATTATAATATCTACGCTCTTATCCAGATGAAGTGCTAGATTTCCTTCACCACAGAACGGGCAATGCATCGAGATTCCATAGACCGCATACCTTTTCCCGCACCTATCGCAATCTATGATTCGTTTTAACTCATTTTCTGCATAGTGCCTAACGCTAGGAAGTGAACCCGGATTATACTGTAAACTAATACTAATAAAACCCCTATCAGAAGACGGTGTGCTGGATTTAAAGGTATCACCAAGCATATCTTGAATTGTCTTCGCCACATCTCTATATATCATTGACTCTACCCACTCCAACTGGCCCTTAGTGATAAATTGCTGGAAGCCATCTTTATAACCACAATAAGGACAATATAAATACTCGGGTGACGTTTCTTCTTGGTTAGGTTCTACCTGTTTTTCGGTTTCAGGTTTATGGGAGGCTATTTTGAAATATTTTGGCTGGCACTCATCTTGATGACATTCACGACCCACCATCCCATCTTCATCTGGTGACAAAGGTATAGCAAGCTTATCATGTCCTTCGGGAGTCTTACCCTTATGGTACTTTTTCATGTCATGCCACATATCCATATTTTACTCCAGAGTCCTCTTATGTTTTCTTGTTACTCTCTATTCCATTCCCGTAATATTTTAAAAAATCCAGTTAGATTAGTAGTAATTTCTCTATTTTCTTCTTCGGTAATATGCCGGCCGTATAATCGAGACCAATCTTTAATCTGTTCTCGTTTATCCATTACCTATCCCTTGGGAGGATAGGGATCCTTGCCGTACGCATATTCAGTCTGAATGGTACCATTCATCTTCTGGATAATAACTTGTCCTTTGGGCACATCCTGAGCAATATCTTTGGCTTTTTCAATAGCATCGCTTTTATCATCGAAATTTGCCGCAGCCTTACTTTTTCCTTAAGTTTTTACGTCCCACCCACCTTCCCCGTCAGGCGATACCCATACACGTTTCCTATCAGACATCTAACCTTCCTTTTTAAGATTCCGAAGAATCCTCTTTAAGCCATTCTTGCGTCTCAGTAGCTTCTTCTCCGTCATTCACTGGTAGTTCCAAAAGTTTTATGGCTGGCAAAGCTTTCCCAGCCATGCCCTCTAAATCTCCATGCATACCACTGATATTATCTATGACTCGATCAATTTGTTTCTCTCTTCTTGCCCAAAGTTTTTGCATTGCTCTTTTTTCAGCGTCTAATACGCTTTTCATAGAGACAAAAGAGCTAACTATTACCTCTATTCTATTTTTAAATTCGGGACCTGTCAGATAATTATAAACTAACTCCATCTTGTCCTGTTTGCCTGCTTGTAATTCACGCTCTCTGGCCACTTGGATCATTCCTATTCTAAGCGCAACTGCTAAGTTAATTGCAGAAGGAATATCCGTTACCCAAACACCGTTAACTTGCTCAAATTGTTGAACATCTTTCGGCAGAATCTCTGTCATAATAACAACCAAATCAGCTTTTGCGGCCAGTTGGTCGTCTTTGGCTTTCTGCATCCAAGAATCACTCCAAGCTTTTGTCCGCTTAGACTCCCACAAGATTTTTCCACATGCATGCCCTAATTGCGACTTTACTATTTCAAGAGTGTCACCGCCCCTAACCCCTTTTTGTATTGGTTCTATATCATCCATCGGGAATCTTGAATGTAATCTACTCTCCAAATCAAGCTCAAGAATCTCACCTTGTGCTTGTTGTGACCCTTGCTCTGCCTTACGCTTAAGATCATCTATTTGACGAGTCATATCAGCTAGCCTCTTATCCTTTTCAGCATCCTTAAGTCGGTGTTGCTCATCAAACTGGCGCTTAACTTCTTCAGCAATTTTATCTTTCTCTGCATCAACCTTTCGCATTGCTTCTAGCTCGAGGGATTTTTCTCTTTCTTCTAGCTCCCTTTGCCTCTTACGTAATGCCAACTCCTGTTGCTGGCTTCTTTCCAATTGCCTTGATAATTCCTTTAATTGCTCTTGGGTATCTTTTAGTTCTACGGAATAAGTCTGCTCGGCTTGTTTACGTGCTTTCTCCTCAATAGCCCTCTTCTCCTCATCCAACGAAGCTCGAATTTCCTTTTCTTTAATAGCAATTCTCTTTTCAAAATCGAGCGACATTGACTTCTCTTTTTCTTGTACAGATTGTTCGCGCTTTATTAATTCGAGCTCCTTTCTATCAGCAGCTTCTAGCTTCTTTGACTTTGTAGCCAGCTGAGATTTCGTTGTTTCAAGTTCAATTTTCAATGCTTCTACAGCATCCTTCTTAGCTTGCTCTATTATCTTTTTTTGTTCAGACTTAAATTGTTCTTTTAACTGCTTTTCACGCGCATCGGCTTCCTCTTTTAGAGTATTTATTTGTTTTGCATATTTCTGACTTATGGTTGCTTCGATTTCTTTAGAGATAACTTCAGTTAGCTCAAAGCGAGCACCGCACTTGGGACATTTAATTTTTTCCTGTGTCATAGCACACCACCTTTTTTCTAATTTAATTAGTTTTCTAAATTAATATTACAAAATAAAAAACCTTCGCCAGTCATAGTTTGACCAGCGAAGGTTTTACTTTTTTAACGTCCGGGACTTCCCCCTTCAAACTCGGGACATACCAAATTGTTAAACATATATTACTACTTTTTATAAAAAAGTCAAGATATGGTTATATATTCTTGCTCAATTTAACGATTTCGTCTTTAAGAACCATCGTTGCTTTACAATCATCTTCATTGTATTCAAGTATTCGCTTAAGCAACTCTTGAGAACGATTTTGTATAAAGTCATTATACCAAAGGATAGACAATGCACCAGAGGGAGTCTCGTCCCTCCATTTAAAACCTAAGTATGTGGCGATATCCTTAAGAGAATAATTTGAAAGGGGCCAATCAGTATTTTTTTGTATTATTTGATATAAATCGATAACATTAGGATTTGCAAAAAAAGCTTCCCTTTTTTCATTTTCAATTACATCAGGATATCTTTGATTTAATCTTTTGTAAGTGGTTTTCTCATGATTCGCATAATAATAAACTGCAAAGTCTCCAGAAGGTAAGGTATTAATGAAATTCCAAAATTCTTTCCAAGCCACCTTTTCTGAATCCCGTGAATTTTCTTTAGCTAAGAAATAGACAAAACTTTCCCCTTTTTGATTTCTGCAATAAATGCCATGCAAATAAACAAAATCTTGCGTTGGATCATCTTCAATATCAAAGAATAATTCATTTTTAACTTCTGGGAATTGTATTTGTTGATGTAAAATTGGTTTTTTAATTTCGTCCAATATTGCTGCCCGATTAATAAATTTTTTTAACAATGTCTCACCAAATCCCTTAAGAAATGTCTTATCTTTTTTCTTTTTAGCTAGAATGTCGGGGATGTCCAATTTCCTTAATTCGCTTACCTTCTCTATACCTAAATCCTTACTTAGTACATCCCTCAAATTTCTCCCAAGATAGAAAATCTTGGTTAAATCTTCTTTTTCTAAACACCATTTTTTACAACTATTATACCAAGGACAAAGCTTGCAAGTTCCGGATATTGCTGGTCTATCTTGAATTGTGTTTGAAAGTAATTCTACTATACTATTTTTTATGTCTAAATATAGTTCCCACCATGTCTGAGCATTTCTTACCCCTTGGGGATTTTCTAACAAATAAGTAAGTTCCTTACCACTAACATCAACAATTGCCCCCTTCTTTTCATCTGCAAAAGATAGGTTTAATAAGATTTCGACATATAGAGAGAGTTGTACTGCATAATGCTTTTTGGGTTTTCCCTCCTCTTCATCAAAATCATCACCTTCAAAACCTTTTCCTGATTTAATATCAATTGGGAGATATTTCCCAGGAGAAATCATCCTAAGTAAATCTGGTATTCCAAGAAGATTATTAAACTTAAGGACACCTTGATAGATTAAGGGCGTCCCTTTCTTCATTTCGGCCGATGTCTTATCTATGCGTTCTTCAATCGTTCCTTCACTCAAGTCAACAAAAGCACCAACTTCAGAAATTATCTCTTTTTCATGAAGTACTCCTTTTTCCCAGAGTAATTCAATAAATGGATTCTTTTCATCAATCTTTTCTTCTTGAGGACCATAAATGTCTCGCCAAACCTTATGCGGACATTGCATAAAATCATATAATCTGGATGATGTTACAAATAAGTTAGTCTTTGTCAACTTGCCATCCATTCTTGTCTCGTTTTCCTATCGTAATTTGACCAATAATGTTTTTACTTTGTGTTGAGTATATGAATCCAGCGTAACGCACCTTTAACCCCAACCATGTACGGATTTCAAGACAAACAGCTAAATGTTGTTCATCAGGAGAAAGCTCAGCTATCTCAACTTTACCTCGTTGTTTTATAAATGAGAAAACGCGAGTCGCGATTTCATCCCATAGATCTTCTCTCTCAGTCTTCCGATGTATTCCATTTAACATATCCACAAGGATATTTAACCGTGTTTCTCCGGTTGATATCATATATTCGAAATGTGCAGGAACATTAGTAAGCTTACAAATACGAAGATCATCAAGATGACATTGGCGACCACTCCAAGTACAACTCTTAGCCTCATTTGGAATACAATATTTTCCCTCACTTGATCGAACTGCTTCTTGCTCAAGTAAACGTGCTCCCGAAAGAGTACTTGTTACAAAAAATTCCTTTAAAGCTTTTTTCCCACTCACAACACTTTTTTCAAGCTCAGAGGCCAAAACTTTCTTTCCTGTTATTTCACAGTTTTCTAGAAAACCTGGCTTTACTGCTTTTCCAGTTAACTCACAATATTCTGCCTCATTAGCCAAGAGAGGTTGGTTTGTTACAAAACAATTAATGAATTCACTTTGATGACCAGTC
>DOVA01000234.1:9612-14101 GCA_003520315.1 Rikenellaceae bacterium
CTGAAACCTCACTAATAACTAGTTCGCTCTTAAATACTTCACTATGGGTAAATTCACATAGTCCAAAATATTCGGGTTCTGCGCGCTTGCCACTCAAAGCAGAGGTTTTCAATAAAACTTTTGCCACAAGCTGACCTGTAATAAAAGATTTCTCAATTTCATCAGAAAGTAGTCGTTTCTTACTCAAAGAACATACCACTGCGTGCTCTGGCAACGCCATTCTTCCACTGATTTCGGAACGAACGAGCATATGCCGTAAAACCTTCTTTCCTGTGATCTCGCATTTAGTAAAACAATCCTCTGGAGCAGCCATTCCGGATAAATCACACTTGGCTATTTCCGGTTGGTTTAATATCGCATTTTTAAAAGGGACGAAAGAAAGTCGGCTTTCATAATTAGCTTCGTTTTTTATTTTGTACGCAATAGAGACCAATAATCTACGATATACTATCCCCTCTATTCCAACCAATTCTATATCAATCCTTGGAGTAAAGTCATCTTCTAGCTTTTTCTTCTTTTGATCGTTATCACCTGTCGCTTTGATTTCTTCCTGTAAGCGTTCTTGGTAAAAACGACAAAATTCTGCTACAGCTTTATCCTTTATAGCATTTGATTCAAATGTTTCAAGCGGCAAATGCAAGGTTTTGGGATCTTCAAAGGTATCACTTAATGACTCAAATAAATTTCGAGCACTAATAGCTTGACCCTCTGTATTACACTCAAATTCCATTAAACGTTCATAACTATCGTGTGCTACCGTAGCACGAACGCGCAAAACAACTTTACCTTCAAAAATATGAATTCCTTCAATAATTTTGCAATCATTGAATAATCCATTAAAGCTACTTACCCATTTCTTAGCAATTTCTTGTGTAGGAAGCAACGGATTTATATCGACATCTTCTATTTGGTGAACACCGGTACTGGCTGTTCTACTGACAAGACGTTGAAAGAATACTGAACCTGGTCTACAAAGTGTTCCTTCTCCCGATGGCGGCAAAGCATTCTCATCAAAATAGATTAATTCACTTCGACCGTCTAAAGAAACATGACAAGAAGTTGTTGACTGATGCGATAATCTTGCGCCTAAGTTTTCTAGTGCTGCAAAGGCAAAAGTTTGATAATCCATAGTATGGGCTATTTGTGGAAGTTTTGGACTACGAGGCCCTAAATCAATGGCTCCATCGCCACCGGCTAACATAGTATTAATATTCTTTTCTTCTCTTTCCAATTCAGCTTTTGCCTCTGAAATACTGTTCACGGCTAAACTTGTAGCTTTCTCAACATTTTTACCAGCCAAAGAGGAAATTACTAAATCTCGAATCTTTTCTGCAAATCCTTTTGAATCTTCGCCTTCTTCATCTAATCCCGCAACCTCAAGCAAAGCCTCTACATCTCCTATTGCTTGAGAAGCCATTTGTAGTTTCTCCATTAAACGTCCTACGATATATTCTTCGAAAGTTCCTGACAATATAACATTGAATATACAAACACTTTCATGCTTTGATGCCAATCTCTGTATTCTACCAATACGCTGTTCTACAATCATCGGATTCCATGGTAAATCAAAATTTACTAGAACATTTGCCATTTGAAGATTGATACCCTCAGATCCAGCCTCAGTTGACACAATTACATGAACACCCGGAGGTTCTTCTTTGAATCTGGCAATTGTTTCTTGATTACGTGGACCAGAATCACCATTAATTAATCCACTAGCAATCCCATGCTCTCTAAGAAAAACTTCTATAGTGGTCTGGGTTTCACGTCTGCTAGTAAAAATAACCATTCGCCATCCCTGGGGTTTTTCTTTTTTAAATTCTTCTACTAATGATCCAAGACCCTTAAGTTTAGCTATTGTCCCCATCTTATTGACAATAGCTCTAACATCATTTGCTAAAGAAGCAGGAACGGTTCGGTTTAAAGCCATTCTCTCTAATTGTGCCGCTAAAGCATGCGGACTACTGACCAAAGCCTGAAGTATAGATATTTGAGCAAGGCGGTTCAATTTTTGAATAGGTTGGCTAATAACCTTTATCAGCTCCATTTCTTCTGTTGTTGGCTGAACCTTATGCATCTGCACTTTACGAGTTGGAAAGTGTAATTTGGCATCCACTCGCCTAATCCGAGACATATAACTATAAACGATGGATCGAAACTCATCGCGTTTATTAGGTTTCAATTGACGAGCTTCTGTTCGGCTATCAGCAATAAAATTACGAGCAAACATACCTTCACTGCCAAATGGATTTTCGTGCCCACGAGCAACTGTAAGCAAATCAATTAACGAATAAATATCCCATAAACGATTTTGAATAGGAGTAGCGGTAAGCATGAGAACATATCTAAACTGTCTATCGGCTAATGCCTGTCTAATGCGTTTTGCAACCTGTGGTGCTTTTTCTACACCATATAGGTTACGAAGCTTATGTGCTTCATCAAGAATAAGCATTTCAAATCCAGCTTTAGTAATTGCATTAAAATGGAGACGAGCAGAAGCATAGGTAGTAATAATAGCTCCTGCTCCTTTTGGAGGTTTAGCCAAAATTAAATCTTTCCCAACAACTTCTTTGGCTGCAATACCAAACTTTACATCTAACTCTTCTCGCCATTGCGGCATAAGCAATTTGGGACAAACAACAAGAAATTTCGATACCCTTCCACGCGCAATAAGCTCGCTAACAACTAAACCAGCACTAATTGTCTTTCCTAAACCTACATCATCGGCAAGTAATGTCACAGGAAGCCTTCGACAAAAAGTCATAAGATTTGTAACTTGATGATAATAAGGCTCAACACGACTTTTCCAAGAGTGTTCAGACTTTAAATCCTTCCGATCCTCAATGACAATTGGCTCCGTAAGATCCCATTCAAGAGCAGACTTATAAAGTTTATAAGCATCTGCTGTTGAAGATTTTTGAAGTCGTTTAATCTTTAACTTACGAGTTGAAATACTCATAGTATTTTGGGAATAAAAAACCTTCGCCATTTATAGCGAAGGTTTCATATAGGCGTATTAATCCACGCCACTTTAAACTAAGACTCAACTTAGACATCTTCCACCTGCGATATCACGTGTCTTTATTCTTCCAAAAAATACCCCACTGGCTTCTTAAGTGCTTTTGATATTTTAACGAGTGTTTCGATAGATGGCACTGAGAGCCCGGTTTCATAGCGAGAAATGCTTTTCTGCTTTGCTTCTATCTTCTTAGCTAGTTCACTTTGATTTAAATCAAGCTCGATCCTAGCAATTTTTATCTTCTTACCCAAGTTCTTTACGGCCATTTTTCCTCCAAACAATAAATAATCTAGTCATTTTCGTCGTCTTTCTTGAACCAATGCTCAAGCCTCCGAAAACCATGATTCTCACAGTAATGTTTTAGATCGGCTATCAAGTCGCTATTTTCTTTTAACAGCTTCTCCTTTTCTTCTTGATTAAAAACCGAACAGTTATTTATAAAATTAACATAATCTTGATAAGTAGAATGCAAATTATTTTGATAGGCAATTTTCTTAAGATTCTCCTTAAATACCTCTAATTGCCTTATTTCTTCATTTAATTTATGTGCTTCAGCTATATTTCCTATAGGAAGATTCGCTCTTTTTTCCGTAAGCTTAGTATCCAAAACCAATTTCAAATTATCCCAAATTGGACTACAAAGATCAAAAAGATACCAATCATTTTTTATTTTCTCAAGTTCTTGTTTCGTTACTCCCAAAGCTAAAAGTGGCTTTTCGATATCTTTCACCAAGCGATACCGCTCCCTCCTTTTTATCATAGTTCCTAATCTTCCAGAACGAGCGGTCTGAGTCAGAAGTAATTCCGAAAAGGGAATTGCTATTTCCTTAAGTTTATTTATGGCATCGTCTGCTTCTTTAATTTTCTTATCGAGTTTGGCCTTTACTCCAAAACCTTCAAACCATTCAAATTCATGCAAAGAAGAAAATATAAGACATAGAATGACAACGCCATACGTTGCCGTTGCGCTTCCGGATTGGCCTTTAAAAGAAAGCATAGTCCCACAAATAAGTAATCCCAACGTAGTAATAAACAAGATAAATGTTTTTACAGCCTTGAGATTAAAATTTAACATTTCAATTCTCCTAAATAGCTCTTGACAATTATACCCTTTAAGGTATAATTT
Organism: Rikenellaceae bacterium; assembly: GCA_003520315.1. Next base: position 13,758 of record DOVA01000234.1, read on the forward strand.
AGCCATTACAGGAATATCAAGATTCTATACCGTTAAGGGTTAATATATACCTATTTGGTAATAAAATCAAGCCCTATGGCCACCCTATGGCCAACTTAAGCGTAACTGGAATTAACCGTAATATCATCAAAAAAGAACACTTTAATCTCTGTTGGAATAACTCTCTCCCAATCCAGCACTTACTAGATACTATCTCCTCTATCATGGCTCATGAATACATTCAGATAGCAAGAGAAAACCCAGATTTATTCAAAGAAAGAATCGTTAAATGAAAGCGGCCATATACGCCCAGATATTCTTCTGAGAATCAAAGCAAAAAGAGTATCGATGATCAAGTTAGGGTC
>DOVA01000225.1:0-1782 GCA_003520315.1 Rikenellaceae bacterium
CCGGAATATATTCCAGTCATAAGGACTGGTGAAAAAGTTCCTGAATTTGTAACTGAAACTTTCTGCGAACCCGCAGAAAAGGAACTTTTATATTATCTGCTGAAATTCGGAGAGTATCCACTTTATGGAATTGAAGAGGGTAAAGACAGGGGGATAACTGTATCACAGTTCATACTCACAGAGTTGCAGAATGACGATCTCGAACTCAAGAATCTTGTCTACAAAAACATGTTCAATGAATATTTTATCGTCAAAGAATTGGGACAAGAATCCATACAGAAGCATTTCCTGAATCATGAAAATCATGAGTTCGTCCAAGTTGCTCTTGAGCTTCTCCATCAAGAACATACATTAAATATCAAACAATTAACAAAAACCTTAATCCCCGAAGAAAACGTACTGAGTCAGAGTGTACCAAAAGCTATTCTTGTATACAAAGCCAAAATCACATCTCTGGCTTACAAAAAGTTATGTGAAGAACTCGAAAAAGATCAAAATGAGGGGGCATCTGCAGATGAACAAAACGAAGTACTGAGAAAGCTCCAAATACTTATGCATATCCGCAACTCTCTCTCCAAAGAACTCAAACGGCTTAATATTTGACATTTTTTTTACCTTTGCCGACTAATAAAATATATTCCTTAAAATGAAAAAGAGCTTTAAAAGACATCTTGTTACTGCTGCGCTTCCATACGCTAACGGTCCTGTTCACATTGGTCATCTTGCAGGTGTATATGTGCCAGCTGATATTTATGTGAGGTATCTTCGAATGCGTGGTGAGGATGTTAGATTTGTCTGTGGCTCTGATGAACACGGTATTCCAATTACCATTAAGGCGAGACAGGAAGGTGTTTCTCCACAACAGATTGTAGATAAGTACCATGAAATCATCAAGAAATCTTTCGAAGGTCTCGGTATTAGTTTTGACATATACTCCAGAACAACTTCTAAAACACATTACAAGACTGCATCAGCTTTTTTTAAAAAACTTTATGATGAGGGAAAATTTATAGAAAAAAAGAGTGAACAGTTTTTTGATGAAGAAGCGGGACAGTTCCTTGCCGATAGATATATTATTGGAACATGCCCGAAGTGTGGTGCAGAAAACGCATATGGGGACCAATGCGAAAAGTGTGGCTGTACACTGAGCCCCAACGAACTGATAAATCCCAGATCTGCACTAAGTGGTAATCCTCCTGTAATGAAGCTCACAAAGCACTGGTATCTTCCTCTCGACCAATATGAATCATGGCTCAAAGAGTGGATACTTGAAGGTCACAAAGAGTGGAAAAGCAATGTCTACGGTCAGTGCAAGTCCTGGCTCGATGGGGGATTGCAACCAAGAGCTGTCAGCAGGGATCTTGACTGGGGTGTCCCGGTTCCCGTTGAAGGAGTAGAAGGAAAGGTTCTCTATGTATGGTTTGACGCTCCTATTGGATATATATCAAATACCATAGAGTTAATGCCTGATGAGTGGGAAAAGTGGTGGAAAAGTGAAGACACTAAAATGGTTCACTTTATTGGTAAGGACAATATCGTGTTTCACTGTATAATGTTTCCGGCGATGCTGAAAGCATACGGTGATGGATTTATCCTTCCCGAAAATGTTCCTGCAAATGAGTTCCTTAATCTCGAAGGCAATAAAATATCCACATCCCGCAATTGGGCAGTATGGCTTAACGAATATCTCGAAGAGCTTCCAGGCAAGGAAGATGTTTTAAGATATGTTTTATGTGCAAATGCTCCCGAGACTAAGGACAACGACTTTACCTGGAAAGATTT
>DOVA01000225.1:1841-2633 GCA_003520315.1 Rikenellaceae bacterium
CAAAGTACCTGCTATCTATACTTTAACTCCTTTGGACACAGAGACACTTGCTCAAATTCCACAAATAAAAAAGGCCATCGAGGAAAATCTGGAGAATTTCAAGTTTCGCGAAGCCTTGAAAGAGGCTATGAACCTGGCAAGATTGGGAAACAAATACCTGACAGATACTGAACCTTGGAAAGTTGCCAAAACAGATATGGATAGAGTGGCAACTATTCTGAACGTTTCATTGCAAATATGTGCCAGTCTGTCTATAGCATTAGAACCGTTCATGCCTCATTCAACACTTAAACTGTCTCAAATGCTGAATATCGGACAGCTTAAGTGGGACAAGCTTGGCAGTGACGCCATTTTGTCTGTCGGACATCAATTAAATGAAGCTAAGCTTTTATTTGATAAAATCGAAGATGATGTGATAGCTGCACAAATTGCAAAACTTGAAGCTACAAAGGCTGCTAATAAAAAGTCTACAGCAGTCAACATATCCTCTCCAGAAGTTGAACCTCAAAAAGAGGAATGTTCTATTGAGGATTTTATGAAGATGGACATTAGAACTGCCACAGTCCTCGAAGCTGAAAGAGTCCCGAAAACTGACAAACTCCTTAAACTCACTATTGACACCGGTATAGATATCAGGACAATAGTGTCCGGTATTGCTGAATATTATACCCCAGAAGTGATGGTAGGAAAGCAGATCTGCATCCTTGCAAATCTTACTCCTCGAAAGATAAAAGGCATTGAGTCAAAGGGGATGATTCTGATGGCAAAAGAAAAGAACGGCAAGATGAGGAT
>DOVA01000070.1 GCA_003520315.1 Rikenellaceae bacterium
ATAAGAGATAATTGGGCCACACTCAGTCATCCCGTAACCAACGGTAAACGGAAACCCAATTCTTTTGAAAAAAGCTTCAGCCTCTTTATTGAAAGCAGCACCTCCAATAATAACTTCCTGAAACTTTCCGCCAAAGGCTTTTACAAGCTCCTGCTGTATCTTCTTGCCAATTTTTTGATCCACTACCGGAAGCCAGAGAAGTACCCTCATCGCAGTTTTATTGATAAGAGGTTGAAGTTGTATTTTGTATATCTTCTCAATAATCAAAGGCACAGTTATTATTATGTCAGGCTTCACCTCAGCGAATGCTTCCATAATTATCTTAGGGCTTGGTAACTTTGTGAGAAAATAGACGTGAGCTCCAACAGACACCTCAAAAAGAAATTCAAACATCATTCCATACATATGAGCAACAGGAAGCATGGAAACCACATTTGATGTATTGTTTAATTCAGGATGCACTTCCCAGCCAAACATAATGTTTGAAACTAGAGATCTATATGGAAGCATTACCCCTTTTGAAAAGCCTGTTGTGCCTGAAGTGTAGTTTATCAAAGCAAGTTCATCAAGAGTATCCTGGTAATAATGAATATGCTCTGGCCTGAAATTCTTCGGATATTTTTTCCCAAACAATTCGTTTAAATGTTCCCTGGTATCATATATAAGTGGATCCCTGGCATACAGCACAGAAAAATCGGATATTTGAATAATTGCTTCCAGTTCTGATATTTCTATACCATTCATCTGCTCCCAAACTTGCTCTCCAACAAAAAAAATCTTGGAATCCGAGTGACTTAATATATGCCTAATATTCCCCGGCTTGAAATCATGCAAAATAGGCACCGCTACTGCACCATAAGTAAGCACTGCAAGAAGAACAACTCCCCAGTTAGCCTGATTCTTTGAACAAATAGAAACCTTGTCGCCTTTCTTTAACCCACAAATTTCGAATACTATGTGCAACTTCTCGATTTTACGGGCAACGTCTCTGTAATATAATGTAACACCCTTGTAATCAGATAGAGCTGGATTGTCCCAATTTTCTTTAAAACTTCTCTCAAAAATGAGATTTAATGATTGTTCCATATACTTCAAAAATATTAGGCAAATGTCTGAAGGCTGCACAGATGAGAATACAGGCCATCGAGTTTGATAAGTTCCTGATGAGTACCTCTCTCAACAATCTCACCTGATTTTAGAACAACTATTTCATCAGCAAACTGAATTGTGGAAAGTCTGTGTGCAATCACAACAGATGTTCTGTTCTCCATCAACTTGACTAAAGCCTCCTGTACAAGCCTTTCGCTTTCAGTATCCAGTGCTGAGGTAGCTTCATCAAGTATAAGGATAGGAGGGTTTTTCAGCACTGCTCTTGCAATAGCAAGCCTTTGCCTTTGCCCTCCAGAAAGTTTAAGTCCTCTGTCTCCAATGTTCGTATAATATCCATTCTCCATTTGTGTAATAAATTCGTGTGCATTTGCAATTTTTGCAGCTTTAATTACATCCTCCTCATTTACATTTTCCATTCCAAAGGATATGTTATTAAAAACAGTGTCATTAAACAGAATGGCCTCCTGAGTCACAATCCCCATTAGGCCTATAAGATCCTTCGGTTCATAATCCCTTATATCTATGCCATCAAGAGTTATTGAGCCAGAAGTGACATCATAAAAACGAGGAATCAAATCCGCCATTGTTGATTTACCTGCACCGGAAGGTCCTACAAGAGCTACCATTTTCCCTTTTCTTATTTCAAGATTAATATTTTTAAGAACAGGTTCAGTACTATATTTGAAACCAACATTGTTAAAAACGATACTATCCGGGGACTCTTTTATAGGAATAGGATTTTTAGCCTTTACTATTACAGGATCAACATCAAGAATTGCAAAAATTCTCTCTCCTGAGACTACACCTCTTTGAAGACTAGCGAAAGCATTAGAAATTGATTTTGTAGGTTCCAGAACTTTCCAATAAAAACCAATATAAACTAAAAAAGCTGCAGCATCCATACCAAGTCTTCCATCCAATTGAAGATAACCGCCATATAAGAGAACAGAAGTAGCGACAGATACTCCCAAAAATTCAGAAAGCGGAGAAGCAAGTGTCTGCCTGTTAAAGGCCCTTTTACTTGTCTTCCTGTGACTTGTATTTGTGATGTCAAAGCGTTTGTTTATATATCTCTGCGCATTAAAAGCTTTAATAATTCTTGCACCTGAAATTGCTTCCTCAAAATGGCTTATAATTCTTCCCATCAGTGACTGAGTAATCACAGTACTTCTTCTAAGAGACCTCACAACTCTGGCAATCGCAAATGTTGTAATCGGCAATGCTAGAAGAGTAAAAGCAGTTAACTGTGGCGACATGTAAAAAAGTGCCCCCAGAAAACCTAAAATCATCAACGGATCCCTGAAAAGTATATGGAAAGTGTTTGCAATAGTATTCTGAACTTCAGTGACATCATTCGAGACGCTTGATAAGATATCCCCCTTTCTCTTCTCATGAAAATAGCCTATGTGAAGTCTTGAAATCTTAAGAAACAGGGCTTTACGAATGTTATACATCAGTTT
>DOVA01000111.1 GCA_003520315.1 Rikenellaceae bacterium
GGCTCTTGCCACAGAGAAAATATTTTTTACTCCCCTTAAGCTCTCCCTTGTGCCAGAACTGGTAGATCTGCATCTTCCTGAAGAAGGATGCGGGCATAATTTTGCATTTGTCAGTATAAAAAAAAGTTTTCCCGGAGAAGCTATAAAAGTTGCTCATGCATTGTGGGGAGCTGGACAAATGATGTTCAACAAGATAATGATTATTGTTGACTATGATGTAGATGTCCATAACAGAGAAAGCGTCTATCAAACTATAAACGACAATTACAATCCCAAAAGAGACACTCATTTCAGCAGAGGTCCACTGGATGTTCTTGACCATGCCTCTCCCACATGCGGGTTTGGAGGGAAAGTTCTCATTGATGCAACATCAAAAATGATTGAAGAGGGAGGAGGTAAAATAGATGTTTTATCCGACAATTTTGAGTCTCCTATTGTTTTTACTCATGAGGAGGTTGTTACAAAGGGACTGATTACAGTAATAGTTGATCAAACAATAGATCCCAAAGATCATTATACTGCTTTTTGGCAATGGGGTGCTAATTGTGNNACGTGATGGACGCAAGGCGTAAAATCAAAGGTGAAGGAGTGCGTGAATGGCCTGAGATGGCGCTTTCCAGCCTTGAAACAATTGAAATAGTAGATAAAAAATGGGATACTCTTGAAATTGGAGATTTTATCCCCTCTCCTTCCCGTAGATTTTTAAAATAATAAGAATAAACAACCCTGCAAACAGCAACATTGATGCATATGCCCCTCTACCTATGAAATCTCCATATTTCACAAATACTGTTGTCTGGTCATTCAAATTGAGGTTTCCTTTTAAGTAACCTCTTTGCCACCATCCAAGTGACTCTTTTACTACTCCTTTTTGATCAATCAATGCTGAAATGCCGGTATTTGCACATCTTGCAATGGATCTTCTGGTTTCTATTGCCCTTAAAGATGCATAGCGCAGATGTTGCTTATAGCCAGGAGTATTTCCCCACCATCCATCGTTTGTAATGATAGACATTACATTAGCCCCATTTACAACATACTCTCTGTAAAAATCGCCATATACAGATTCATAACATATAGCAGTACCAATTCTTATGCTGTCGTCATGTGTAGTAAAAACTTCTCTCTCTTTTTGAGTTCCGAATCCTCCTGCTGTTCCTCCAAGATTTATCGCAAAAGATCCTAAAAACTTCAAATATTGTGGATATGGGAAATACTCAACGAGAACAACTAATTTTGATTTGTGGTAAATCATTGTCCTGCCCAAAGTATCAAGATAAATTGCTGAATTAAAACTATCATACCATCCTCTTTCAGATTTTCGAGCTGTGTAAGTTGGAGGATATCTGTCCGGTCCTCCGGGGTATATGTAAAAGGAGGTAGCCCCAAAAATAGCATTTCCTGCTCTTCTCTCCCTAAGCATATCTCTGAACATAATAAATGTTCTGTTATCTCCCAGATTATTTTCCACCACACCTGAAGTAAATGTCTCAGGAGCTATAACAAAATCTGTATTTTCGGTGACAGCCTGATTTGCTATATTCATCAGCATTTCATCCTGTTGCATTTGAGAAAGGGCGCCAAATTTATCATTATACGGATCAATGTTTGGCTGAAGAATTACAAACTCACGAGGATTTTGTTTTTCTTTATAGGAATTGAAAATAATTCTGGAAATAGAAATAGGTAATATTATCAATAGTAACAATAAAGATAATTTAATATAAAAAGGTTTATATCTTCTATTTTTATCATTCAGCAAGTCAAAAATTAAAACATTGGAAATCAGAACCCACAATGATCCACCCAGGGTACCTGTAAATTCGTACCACTGAATATTCTTGATAGTTGTTGCAAAACCATTGCCCAAAACCAACCATGGCCAAGAAATCTCAGCTTCAAAATAGAAATGTTCCCAGGCAAGCCATGCAAGTATCAAAAAAAGATAGCCAAGAGATGGTGTCGTCTTTCTTTTAAACCACCTGAAGATCGCAAATATGACAGACATTTGTAATGCATTCAAAATGCAAGCAGCTATTGCTCCGGCTAAAGTTGCTTTGTAAATCCAGAATGTTGTTAAAATATTCCAAAGCAAAAATGAAGAATAATAATATCTCCATCCTTTTTTTATATTCAGATCAGTAACTATTTTCTCAAGTTGAAGAAGTGGGATAAAAGCAATTAGCATTAACAGCCCTGTGTGTGGCACAAGATAAGGCAACGAAAGCAAAATAGCAGAAAGACATGATAACAACCAGAGATATAGAGTTCGATTATGCTCCATACAATTGATATTTGATGAACAAAGATACAATAATCTAAATACTGATAACCGTCAGTAGAAGAAATTGACTAATTTTACCGATTATTAATTGTATATACTAATTTATGATAGATACATTTCTCAAAGGATTTATTGTCGGCATGGGAGCATCCATACCTCTTGGTCCAATGGGAATTGTCTGTGTTCAGAAAACTCTCAGCAAAGGCCGGCACACCGGTTTTATTGCAGGACTTGGATCTTCTGTTACAGACACCATTTTTGCCGCAATTGCAATTTTAGGTCTTGCATATATTAAATCACTGATTGTCAGATATGAAGATTATCTCCTTCTCTTTGGAGGATTAATTGTAGGATTAATTGGAATAAAAATTTTTCTAACAAATCCTATTAAGCAGATCCGCTATCCTATGACTGGTAAAAAACACCTTACTGATTTTTTTTCGTCCATGGCAATGACACTCTCAAATCCCGGCTCTTTATTCTTAATTCTTGGACTATTTGCATTCGTAGGTGTAAACACCGATGGAATTGCAAATGAACATGTCATTTCTTCAACTCTCATTGGTGTATTTATGGGAACAGCTACCTGGTGGTTTATATTAAGTGCTACAGTCAGCATTTTTCGAAAAAAATTCCGTCTAAGGCAACTGGTAATGATTAACAGAATCTCGGGAATTATAATTTTCATCTTGGGGCTAGTATCTCTTTTTGAAGGAGCATGGAGGTTAATTGTTCCTTATCTTCACTTGAATAATTTTTTGTAATTTTGCAGAACTTTTCGGGGATGTTTTGGTTTTGACAGCAAATCGAATCGGAAAGTAAGCACGCCGAGAGTCGTGATGCCATCTCGTTAATCACGGGTCACAAGCCGTAAATGGCGAAAACAACTTTGCACTCGCTGCGTAATTAAGCAGAGCTTTTTACGCTTAATCACCGCCGGCCAGGTCCGGCCGTGACGAGTATCCCGCCTGACTTTGTGCCGACTATATCAGGCAATGGGGTATCATTAAAGCCGGCTGCAGACATTTACTCCTCTAAGATGTCTTAAGAACAAGAGGATAAGCCTAGGGTATCGTGTCTGTTGGCAGCCCTTGGATGAAAAACAAGAACAGACTAAGCGTGTAGAAAGCTTTTGGATGGTTTGTCTGGACGGCGGTTCGAGTCCGCCCATCTCCACAGGCTGTTGGCTATAATAATTATGGAATAATTATTGTAATTGATTGTTTAATTAAAATTTTATATTAATCTAAAATGAGAAAAATAACATTATTTTCATGTATTTTGTTCTTGCTTGCAGGAACCTCAGTCGCTATTGCTCAAAATGAAGAGCATTCTGCAGAAATTTCAACTTCAGTCCCCGAACTCGCTAATTTCCACAAAATCATCTTTCCTATGTGGCATAAGGCATATCCGGCAAAAGATACTGCAACACTCAGAAACTTTGTTCCTGAGATCAAGGAAAATATGGCAAAAATTAATGCAGCCAAATTACCCGGTATTCTAAGAGAAAAAGAAGAACTTTGGAAGAGTGAACTTGCCAAATTTAATACTGTAGCGGAAAATTACTATAAAGCTTGTGAGTCTAAAGATATGGATGCCATACTTAAGGCTGCTGAAAAGTTTCATTCGGCTTACGAAGGAATGAACAGAGTCATTAAACCGTTTGTAAAGGAGATGGATGCATATCACAAAACTCTTTATGTTATTTATCACAAGATGCTCCCTGAAAATCAATTTAATGAAATTGCTTCTGTAATGGATCAGCTAATTGCTGAAGCAGATGCCATTACAAAGTTTCCTCAGGATCAGCTTGCTAAGCGTCTAAAGGATAATACTCCAAAGTATTATACCGTCTCAAAAGAACTTTATGATGCTACTGTAAATGTAAAAAAAGTACTTGAAGACAAAAACAATGATAAAAGCAGAGTCGCTATTGAACAAATGCACACAACCTATCAAAAGCTTGAATCTGTTTTTGAATAATTAAGAAGATTATATTTATTATTATATTCATGTTATTTCTAACTATTAAGCTGCTCTTTTAATCTGCCTTATACATTATAAGAGACTCTTCTGTGATGCATTTGCATAAGTTTCTGTACAAAGATACTTTTTACCTTTGAAATTTCTTTCATCGTAATTTCTGCTCCATAAAGCTGATCATCGGTAACACGACTATCAACAACTTTATTTACCAACTCGGTAAGACTCTCCTCAGAAAAGTCTGTAACAGACCTCGATGCAGCTTCAACAGCATCAGCCATCATTACAATTACTTGTTCCTTATGTGCAGGAAGTATGCCTTTGTATGTAGACTCGTCCTTATTT
>DOVA01000158.1 GCA_003520315.1 Rikenellaceae bacterium
GAGTTATGAGCAGCTTACTGAAGACAAAATCGACGAGGTAATTGGTTTTAATGAAGAATGGTGCAAGGAAGTAGATTGTGGTAAAAGCCAGTCACTCTGTCTTGAATCAGCAGCTGTTTCTAAATGTTTGGCAAACTTTGGCAAGTTGTCAGTTAAAGGAGGGATTCTCAGAATTGAAGGTAAAATTGTTGCATATACAATAGGTGAGCAACTTAATTCAGACACATTTATTATTCATATTGAAAAGGCTTTTGCTTCAATCAGGGGTGCGTACCCAATGATCAATAGAGAATTTGCTCAAAGAGAAGCAATAGGTTTGAAATATATCAACCGGGAAGACGATGCTGGAGATGAAGGTTTAAGAAAAGCCAAGAACTCCTATCACCCAGCATTTATGTTAGAAAAATTCAACGCTTTTATCAAATAGTAATTATAATTTTTATATTTGTGTCCAGAACCATTAGCTTAGTTTATTAGAGTTGGAACCTCCCAGTTGCAATCTGACCGTTGATTATTTCTTACTGGGGATTGTTTTAATCCTCATATTACTCGTAAATTCCCTTGTAAAAGGAATAGAGATTGTTTTGCTTTCTTCAGGAGAAAAAGAGGAGGAGGAGGAGGCAATTCAGTTTGCATTTATTCAAGCTGAAGCAGTACTAATAACTTCCACATTGCTGACTGTTCTTTCGATACTCAGACTTTTCATGAATGTCGGCGAAGGAGGATTTATATTTTATTCACTCTCTTTTTTTGTGACCGTTATACTACTTTTTCTAACTGGAAGAATTTTTAGAAGGACAGCTATTACACAAGGTTTTGATTTCGTCAAAAAAAGAAAACATCTGGTTTCAGTTATTTGCTGGTTCGGGAAACCTCTTTATGTATTGATTGCAAAATTAAAAGAAATTTATGGCAAAGTTGCAGAGGAGGTTACTGCTCAATCTATCGAAGAAATTACAGAGGTAGATGACACAATGGACAAGGAAGAAGTTGAAGAAAAACTCTTGCTTAAAGGAATAGTTGGATTTCAAAACAGAAGTGCAAAGGATATAATGACTCCAAGAATAAGTATTGTATCTCTGGACAAAAGTATGAAATCCCGAGATGTTATTGCAAAGGTGATAGAATGTGGTTTTTCAAGATTACCTGTTTATGACGGGAGTCCAGACAATGTTGCAGGATTTCTTTATGTCAAGGACTTAATAGGACATTTGAGGGATAAAGAATACAATTTCGATTGGCACAGCCATATAAGAGAGGCATATTTTATTCCCGGCAGCAAAAAGATTGATGATTTACTTGAGGAATTTCGTCAAAAAAGAATTCATCTGGCCATGGTCGTTGACGAGTATGGTGGAACTGACGGGATAGTAACTCTCGAAGATATTCTTGAAGAGATAGTTGGGGAGATAACTGATGAATCGGATATTTAAAAGGAAAACACAAAAGATATATTGATATGGCACTTTTTTTTAGTAAGAAATTGGAGAGTGGAGCGACAATATCTGTTTGGGAAATTGTGGAGAGCGAAAAAGAACTGCTCTCGCTGAGCTCAATACCGAGCGATGAACTTGAAGAGCTTTCGCTAATTAAAAGTTCTGATCGACGTAGGGAAAAATTAGCAGTCAGGGCGCTTCTAAATCAACTTTTCGGAGAGAAAGTTTATTTGGGACATCATGACAATGGAAGGCCATTTTTGCAGAATAGCCTTACAGAGATAAGTATATCTCATACAAAAAGATTTGTCGCAATAATTACACATCCTGAAGAGAGTGTGGGCATTGATATAGAATCACTTGACAGAGACTTTACTGCAGTGGAGAAGAAAGCTCTTTCAGAAGAAGAGATTGATGATCTAAGTGACAAAAACAGACAGCTTCATCTTGCTATTTACTGGTGTGCCAAGGAGGCTATTTACAAAAGAATGTCGATATCAGAAGTTGATTTTTCCAATCAAATAGAAATAAAGAGATTCACTCCAAGAGACAATGGTGATATAAAGGCTACCTTTATAAAATCTGACGGAGAGGAAATAGAATTTGATCTGGAGTACATGGTATTTGAGAACCATGTAATGGTATGGCTGGTCGGATAAACGTTTATTTTAATATTTGTGAAGAATGAGCAGCGGTATTCACTTTGTCAATTATATCGGATATTAAGCCATTTTCATCAATAACAAATGTTCTTCTCAGAACGCCTTCAAACTCCCGTCCAAGAAACTTTTTTCTGCCCCAGGATTCATATGCCTTGAGAATAGATAAATCGGAGTCTGATATTAGAGGGAAAGGGAGACTGTGTTTTTCTTTGAATAGTTTGTGAGATTTTTCAGAGTCTTTACTTACTCCGACGATATTATATCCAGCGGATAAGAATTTATGGTAATTATCCCTAAGATTGCAGGCTTCTGCAGTACACCCGGGTGTATTATCTTTGGGATAAAAGTACAAAACCAGTTTTTCCCCTTTGAAATCATTCAAACTGATAATATTACCGTCTTGATCTTTCCCTGTAAATTCAGGAGCTTTGTCACCTATTTTTAACATAAGTTTTTATTTTTAATGTTTATGCATAACATTGCGGTAGCAAAATTGTTCATTAATTATTTCCAGTTATACCTGAAAACATGAAGTAAACTTATCAATGACATCAAGAAAAGGGCTGGTTTGGATGGATTCTCATATAAACCCTGCAAAAAGACTCTGCAATTATTAAAGTATATTATTGAACTGCTTACAGACTATTCATGCTGTTTACTATTTTTTCAAAGAGATCTTGATTGTTCTCAATATAATAACGTGCAGCATCTTCCAAAGCGGCAATGTTTTTTAAAGAAGCATTATCCATACGGGGATCTGCATAAAGCAATGAAGGCTCGATTCTTATATAATTATTAGCTACTCCACCGGCAGTGAAAAGTTGTTTCATTTGAAAATCAACAGTCTCTCCTACGGAAGAAGACAAAACATCAATAATTGGTTGAAGCCACTGCAAATAACCAAACTTATGAGTTTTTTCCCAATCGTAAGGGTGAGTAACTTTGCCTGTTCCAATTGAAATCATGCAATAATTTTTAATTGATTTCTCAGGCCAGAGTTTCATGCCCTCTACGTAAGCGCACATTGAGGGATTATTGGCAAATACACCACCATCTACAAGATGTCTTGAAGTATTGTCTTTGGCAAATATTCTGGCTGGAGAAAAATATGTAGGAGCGGCAGATGTTGCTCTTGCTACATCTGCAAGCAGATAATCTGCAGAAGAGCCATATTTACTAATATTATATTTAGTAAAGAACAAAGCCTTACGCATACTCATATCATATGAAGTTATCAGACAGTCTTTAATTACGGAAGAGATATATGTATCTCCCAGAAGTTTATTTGCAAACTCGCAAAGAGCTTTTTCTGAGTACCTGCTCTTAAAAACTCCAAAACCGGATACGATTTTGTACCAAAAACCTTTGTGAAACAGTTCCGGACCATATTCTTTGTAGAAGTCTCTTATCTGAGCAGCAGAATACTTGGGTCTGGATGGATTATTCTCATCAGGTGTAAGATAGAGACATGAAAGAATCCCTCCGGTTGAAGTGCCACTGATAAGATCAAAACAATCAGCAATTCTAAGTTGAGCATTGTTAAGTGCACTTTTGAGCTGTTCTTCCAGATATGCAAGAATAGAGGCAGGAATAATCCCACGAATACCTCCTCCGTCAAGTGTTAGAAGATGAACAATCTCGGGGTTAGTATCAGTATCCATAAACAAATAATTTTAAATTGTTTTCGTTAAATTTAAGGAACTTTTGAGTCATTAAGTGTTCTAAGTTGAAAAATTATGCTTATTCAAACTTTAGAGAGAACTGAAATTGTAACATCAGTCAATTTGTCATGTTATTGAGTGTTTACATCTTTACCAAAAAATTCACACCCTCCCAAGAATGAGAAGGTGTGTTGCGAAAGCGGAAACGCAAAATTTATATTAACCCGATCAAAAATATATAAATATTTCTCAAATAAATCATCATAAAAATTAGTTGCACTAAAGTTGCACCTTTTATGAAACAAGCACTTGGTTATAAAATGTCTGCAAAACAAAAGTTGCACTAAAGTTGCACTATATTCAATGGAATTAAACAAAAAAGTGTCTCAAAAGATGAATTTTGAGACACTTTTTTGAATTATTTAAAAATAGATTTTACATCATATCCATTCCAGGTGCACCTGCCATTGGTGCAGGCTTATCTTCCTTCTTCTCTGCAAGAGCACATTCGGTTGTCAGGAACATGCCAGCAACTGATGCTGCATTTTCAAGAGCGATACGAGCAACTTTTGTTGGATCTATAACTCCAGCCTTAAGAAGATTTTCGTATCTATCTGTTCTGGCATTGTAACCAAAATCGTCTTTTCCTTCTTTAACTTTTTGAACGGCGATACTTCCTTCTATGCCGGCATTTTCAACTATCATACGAAGAGGTTCTTCAATTGCACGAGCAATTATAGATATACCGGTATTCTCATCTTCGTTATCTCCCTTAATATTTTTGAGCGCATCAATTGCCCTGATATAGGCAACTCCACCTCCTGGAACGATACCTTCTTCAACAGCTGCTCTTGTGGCGCTCAGTGCATCTTCAACGCGATCTTTCTTTTCCTTCATTTCCATCTCAGATGCGGCACCTACATATAGAACAGCAACTCCACCGGCCAGTTTAGCTAGACGCTCCTGAAGCTTTTCGCGATCATAGTCACTTGTTGTTGTCTCTATTTGTTTGCGAATCTGTCCTATACGTTTGTTTATGGCATCTTTTTCTCCTGCGCCGTTTACAATAGTTGTGTTCTCCTTATCTATTGTGACTTTTTCTGCTTTTCCGAGCATGTCGAGAGTTGCGGCGTCAAGGCGAAGGCCTTTCTCCTCAGAGATGACAGTTCCTCCAGTTAAAATTGCGATATCTTCGAGTATCTCTTTTCTCCTGTCACCAAATCCAGGAGCCTTAACAGCTGCAATCTTAAGTGTTCCGCGCAACTTGTTGACAACAAGTGTTGCAAGGGCTTCTCCATCAACATCCTCTGCAATAATAAGAAGTGCTTTACCACTTTGTGCAACAGGTTCCAAAACAGGCATAAGATCTTTCATTGAAGAGATCTTTTTATCACTTATAAGGATGAGGGGAGATTCGAGTACAGCCTCCATTTTTTCAGGATTTGTCATAAAATATGGAGAAATGTAACCTCTGTCAAATTGCATACCCTCAACGACTTTAACCTCGGTTTCAGTACCTTTGGCCTCTTCAACTGTAATAACACCCTCTTTTTTTACCTTGCTCATCGCAAGTGCAACGAGTTTGCCTATTTCTGTGTCATTATTGGCAGAAATAGCAGCAACTTGTTCAATCTTGGTAGTGTCATCGCCGACGGACTGGCTCTGAGCTTTGAGCGACTTAATAACCTCTGCTACAGCCTTGTCTATACCACGTTTCAAATCCATTGGGTTTGCACCCGCTGTTACGTTTTTAATGCCGACGTTTATAATTGATTGAGCAAGGACAGTAGCCGTAGTTGTACCATCACCTGCCTGCTCTCCTGTCTTGGAGGCAACCTCTTTGACCATTTGTGCACCCATATTTGCAAAACGGTCTTCAAGCTCTATCTCTTTGGCTACAGTAACACCATCTTTTGTAATTTGTGGAGCACCGAATTTCTTGTCAATGACTACATTCCGACCTTTGGGACCAAGTGTAACCTTAACTGCATTTGCCAATGCATCTACACCAACTTTCATTTCGGTGCGTGCGTCTATGTTGAATTTAATATCTTTAGCCATAATTTTGAAAATTTTAAGTTTGATTTAATTGTTAATTAAAGAATTGCAAGAACGTCAGACTGACGCATCATCAGGTAATCTTTGCCGTCAATAGTAATTTCAGTGCCAGCATACTTACCGTACAATACGTTATCACCAACTTTTAATTCCATGGGTTCATCCTTTTTCCCGGAACCAACGGCGATAACTGTTCCGGCTTGAGGTTTTTCTTTTGCTGTGTCGGGAA
>DOVA01000133.1 GCA_003520315.1 Rikenellaceae bacterium
TGCCCTCTTGTCTGTGCAATTGCATCTTTCACAATCTCTGTTGATGCCCTGGTTATCCCCTGATAACGCTGACAATGATCATCCGCACAAATGTCAAATCTAATGTGATCTTCTCTGTCATACCATTTTATCAATTCTCTCGGAGTATCGTGAACTGTAGAATAAATCTTTTGTGAGTTGGAGATGTCTCTGTTCTTCTGAATCTGAGCCATAAGCCACGATCTTGAAATGACAGCATGAGCCTTGAGCAGTTCCAGAGAAGCTGTAGCACTCATTTCAGATGATATAACCGAAGTAAGATACTCTTCAACCTCAATAATGTTTATCGCAGTTATCTTTTCATTTTCAACAATAAATTTGAGAGAACCACGGAAAGTCTGATTTTCCTTTCGTTCCCAATGGAAATTAATTCCAATTGTAACCCCAATTAGTTCAAAAGAATCGTTTTGTCTGTCTTCAGGCTCAAATAACAATTCTTCAAACAAATCTCCCATCCACTCGATCTTGCCATTACAAAAATTGACAGTTTGAGGACCTTCGATTTTGAGATTATTACAAATAAACAATCCATTAAGTTTGAACTCGATCTTGGGTTCAAACATTATTCCTACAGTTACTTGAGGTTCTGTCATATGAGTATTGTTAAATAATTAATTTCAATTTCTTGACAATTGTCTCAAGTTCATCATATGATATGAGAACCTCCGATANNAGCGGTTAGCTTGACAAAATCCTTCTCGAGAGGAGTAATCAAAACTCCACCAAGATCTACTGAAGCGGGACTGATCAATATATTTTCATCTCCCTCCTTAAAAAAGGCATCCGGACGATGTTTTTTCCTTAAAAAAAACACTATCCTCCATTTGCCTTTTTCGTAACTGCATAAAATATTAAGCATGGGTTCTCTTTCACCTTCTTTAATTTCAAGTGAAGAGTATAAATTGTCAAAAAAATCTTCAGCCTTGCTTCCTGACGAGGATTCCATAATTATAATTCCCGGCAACCCTGAAACTACCTGTTCAAGGGTTATTTCGGAATCAGAAAAAAATGTTTTGGTATTAAGGTGAGAACTCTCAATTGGCAAAAAACCTTTTATCCCCGCTTGAAAATGAAAGTGATCAGGAGCTGAAGCACCACATTTTGGCCCATTGTAAAAAATTGTAAAGTCAGTCAACCTTCTTGCAAACTCAAGCATAACATTAAATCTTCCTCTGATAAGTTGATCACGGTGTTCTTCAAGTGGAATTGTAAGATGTCGCTTAAAAATAGGAAATGGATTGATTAGAACAGTATAATGATCCTTATCATCAAACGCAAAATCTATCCCCTTTTGTACGGCAGGTCTGTTTTCTTTACATAAAAAGCAATTACGCTCTTTTATGGACTTTGCATCTACCTTGGCTGCAGAAGATACAATTCGTGCAGGGTTAAACTGTATCTTAAACATAAAACCATCTACACTGACCTCTCTGGTCATGACTCTGTCAAGTGCCTCATAATTATCACGAGCCTGCTTCCAGGAGTCAAGCTGCTCCTCGAAAAGCTCATTAACCATCTCAGAATTTAACTCTGACATCTAACTATTTCTCTCTTTTATTCATAGCAATTCTTGCCTGAAGCTCCCTNNCCACGTTCTTATCCTATCCTTATAGGTGTTGTTTGCGTTCATCCTTACTATATCGAGGGCAGCATCCGAGTTTCCTTCCCAACGTCGGCAATGATAGAGAACTTCATATATTCTGCCTATCTGATATTCACGAGAAATATTTAAGCCTAAAGCATAATCCTCTCCGTAACTCGTGTTGGGAACCTTGATTTCTCTCAAAACAGGGGTATAAAAAGCTCTCGGTGCTCCAAAACCATTAATGCGCAGGGCATTGTTCCTGCCATTTTCAGGAGTCCACTCTCTATGGTCAATTATGCCGGGAGCAATCATTTCCATATTGAAATTCGTCATCATGTAGGTACCTACAACCATTGCGCAGTTTTGAGCATAAAAAGAGTCCACAATTTTTTGAAGAGTATTTTCGTCAGAATATGTGTCATCGCTGTCAAGCTGAACAGCAAACTTGCCACATTTAGGATGATGTACACCGACATTCCAGCAACCACCTATACCTAAATCATCTCTGTCAGGCACCAGATGAATCAGCCTCTCATCACTGATGAACATCTCGATTGCTTCATAAGTACCATCTGTAGAGTGATTATCAATAACAATCAGATTAAATTTAAATGTTGTTTTTTGCCTTAATACAGAGGAAATGGCGTCAGAAATAGTTCTAATCCTGTTAAAGACAGGGATTATTACGGATGCTTCATATTCAAAGTCGCCCTTAGAAAATTCAATATGCTTAAAATCTGGTTTAAGGTAACCGCCTATTTCCTTCAAATGCTCTGTACAGGCAGCTTCCATCTCTATTTGGACCTCCCTGTTTTTTGGGTCAACATAATCAAATATTTTTTCACCTGACTTGCGAGTATCCTGCTCTATCTCAGTATAAAGATATTCATTAATATGAACAAGTTTTCCCTTTTGAGACACTTTGAGACGCAGGTCGTACAGACCGGCAAATTTATAATCGGTTTTCATTCTCAAAACTGCCTCTCTCAGAGATGAAGACCTGTAAAGAATAACAGAACCGAAATTAAAATCATCTCTAAGACTTCCCATCTGATATGTTATAACCGGACTGATGCTCTTTTTGCCATCAATTATTTGGTAATGATCCGCATAAACCATCGCAGCGGAACTGTCCTCTGCAATTTTTACCATTCTATCCAAAGCAAACAACCCCATAACCAAAGTTGAATACTTAGTATAGATAAGCGTAAAATCGCCATCTGCTCTTTCTGCAATTTTCCTAATGGCCGGTACACATTTCAAAGATTCGACATATAATATTTCACATCCTTTCAACGGCTTTGCTTCCGGATTGATAGTCATAAGATAAATATGGTCTGTCATAGAACTACTTCTGAGTCCATCAACAGTCTCTTTTACTTGAGCTTCATCTTGATATGGAATGAAGCAATTAACCCTGATTGACATACAATTATGTATTAAGTTTCAAAATATGCTTGCTAAGGTAATAATATTTGATACAAAATACAAAGTAAACAATTTAATATTCTGTATAATAGATTATTAAACCTTATAAACAAAGTATAACAAGTTAACATTTCAAACCATTAGTAACCAAGTAATATTAAGATTGTTTATCATAAGTGAAGCACCTTTAAAGAAAAAAGAGTAATTTCGCAACTCATAGAGATAGGGAATGTACTATTACGACTATATCATTATTGGAAGTGGACTTGCCGGCTTATATGCCTCATACAGAGCATCTAATTATGGGAAAGTGGCTTTGATCACAAAGTCGAATATAAGAGAAAGCAACTCCTATTATGCACAGGGAGGTATTGCTGCCGTCACTGATGAGGAAGACAGTCCGGCATTACATTATGAAGACACAATTGTAGCTGGTCGTGGATTGTGTGACCATACTGCTGTAAATATCCTCGTCAATGAAGGACCACACAGGATAATGGAACTTGTCGAAGATGGAATGAGGTTCGACATGCTTGGCAATAATTTTGCCCTTGGTCTCGAAGGTGGACATCACATGAGAAGAATTCTGCATGCAGGAGGTGATGTCACAGGTATGAAGATTACCGATTTTATGATAAATAAGGTAATTAATGACAAAAACATAGATCTTTTTGAGAACAGAGTGGCTATTTCTCTTATATGCGAAGATGGCACCTGCTATGGTGTCAGAAGTTGGAATTCTAAAAAAGAGTGCGAAGAGATATTTGTTGGAAAATTTTCTTTTTTAACTTCTGGTGGGGCATCAGCAATATACAAACGAACTACAAACCCACACACAACCACCGGCGATGGAGTTGCTATAACATATGAATCAGGATGCAGGCTTGCAGACATGGAATTTATTCAGTTCCATCCGACAGCACTTTACACAGAGCAGGACAAGACTTTTTTAATAAGTGAAGCTGTCAGAGGTGAAGGAGCATATCTCATAAACACAAAAGGGGAACGCTTTATGCCTGCTATCCACGAACTTGCAGAGCTTGCTCCAAGGGATGTTGTCGCAAGATCCATTTATCTTCAGATCTTAAACCAGAAGGAGCCATATGTCTACCTTTCTCTTAAGCACCTGGATCCTGAACGCATTAAAACTCGCTTTCCGAATATATTTGAAAAATGTTGCCAGCTCGGCATAGACATGACAGACAAAATACCTGTTGCACCAGCAGCACATTATATGGTTGGCGGTGTTAGAACAGACTGCAACGGCAGAACCAATGTCAATAATCTTTATGTCTGCGGAGAGCTCGCCTCTACCGGCATTATGGGAGCCAACCGTCTCGCATCCAATTCACTGCTCGAATGTCTGGTGTTTGGGTACAGAGCTGTTGAAGATACTCGTGAAGCATATAATAATGATGCTAATTTGGCAGTTCAACCAACCTTTTCTCATATTTTCTACAAAAATCCCGCAAATGAGATTCCCTATCTTAACCTCAAAGAGAGAGTTGCCAATATAATGAACGAAAAGGCTGGTATAATCAGAAACGAGAATTTACTTACAGAAGGTCTCGAAATGCTCGAAAATGAAAAAAATAAAATTGGCAGGGATATCAATGAAATATATACCCATCTGAGTAATAACCTTATAACCGTAGCCGAACTCATAATAAAATCTGCCATATATCGTAAAGAGAGCAGAGGTGGGCACTATAGAGAGGATTATCCAAATGAGGATCCAAATTTTGTCAAACACATCATCCAACAAAAAGGAAAACCAATCACAACCATACCTGTTGATGACAAATAATGCCAAAATCACATGGAGAGAGAAGATCTTATTGATAAGCTGATAGCCCTCGCAATAGAAGAGGATATATATACAGGCGATATTACCACAAATGCCCTGATTCCTCAGGAATCTCGCGCTACAGCAGAATTGACCGCAAAAGCTGCGGGAATAGTTGCGGGAATTAATGTTGTTCCCCGAGTTTTCAAACGTCTCGACTCATCTGTCAATTGGTCCCCGTTAATAAAAGAAGGCGGAAGAGTTTCAAAAGGAGATAAAATTGCAAAAATTGAAGGAAGTTATCGTGCTTTGCTATCAGCAGAGCGCACATCACTTAACATCCTCCAAAGAATGAGCGGCATTGCCACTATGACATCAATTTATGTCAAAGAGCTCGAAGGCACGCATACCAAACTTCTCGATACGCGTAAAACAGCCCCGGGAATGCGTATTTTGGATAAGATGGCTGTTAAGGCCGGAGGTGCAGTTAATCACCGCATGGGACTCTACGACATGGCACTTATAAAAGACAATCATATAAAAGTTGCAGGTAGCATATCTAACGCGATTAAACAGGTTAGAGCAACTATTTCTGCTGGAATCAAAATCGAAGTGGAAGTCACAACAATCATCGAGGTTGAAGAAGCACTCAAAGCCGGAGCTGAGATGATAATGTTGGATAACATGAGTAACGAAATGATGACTGCGGCTGTCAAGCTTATAGGCAAAAGAGCCAAAACAGAAGCTTCCGGAAACATGACATTAGCAAGACTCAAAGAGGTTGCCGCCACAGGAGTGGATTATATCAGCGTTGGTGCACTGACACATTCTGTCACTGCTTTGGACATTAGCATGAACATTGTACCACACAAATAGATGCCCATGGAGAAATTAGAGGTTATTGAGAAAATTAAAAAACTAAAATCCGAAAAGAGTGCGGTAATTCTCGCTCACTATTATACAAATCCTGAAATTCAAGACATATGTGACTTTATCGGAGATTCTCTTGGACTGTCACAAGAAGCTGGTAAAACGGATGCAAAGATTATTCTTTTTTGCGGAGTTAACTTTATGGCCGAAACAGCTTCTATTATCTCTCCTCAAAAGAAAGTTATAGTACCCGATATTACTGCAGGATGTTCACTTGCAGAAAGTGTTACAGCAGAAGATTTGGAAGAGTGGAAGGCACTAAATCCCGACGGAATAATAATTTCATATGTCAATACCACTGCAGATGTTAAAGCACATTCTGATATTTGCTGTACATCTGCTAATGCCCTCAAAGTCGTGGAATCAATCCCTTCTAACAAGAAAATTCTCTTTGTGCCTGACAGGCATTTAGGAAAATATATCAGTATCAAAAGTGGCAGAGATATGGAACTTTGGTATGGAGACTGCTGTGTCCATGATCGTTTTAACTCCAAAGTGATTATAGATATGTCTACCCGCTATCCTGAAGCAGATATTCTTATCCATCCGGAGAGCAGTTGCTCAGGAGATCCTGATATATTGAACATGCCCAATGCATATTTTTATTCTACAAGCGGCATGGTCAGACATGCAGCAAAATCTGACAAGCGGCAGTTTATTATAGCCACTGAGAAGGAGATTATCCATCATATGCAAAAAGTAATACCTGGTAAAGAGTTTATTCCGATAAATGCACAAGCCATATGTGGACATATGAAGAAAGCTACTCTCGAAAAGGTACTTTTGGCGCTCGAGACAGAACAGCCTGAAATAAAAGTTCCTGAAGATATTCGCGAAAAAGCATGGATACCAATCAGGCGGATGCTTGAACTGTAAGTTATTCCGCCCATTTGTTTTAAAATAATATTCTAATTGTATTGCCATGAAAAGTTTGTTGACTAAAGTATTATCGACCATACTGTTATCAATAATTTTGATTTCCTGTGGGAAAGTAATGATCACAGGAAGAAAACAAGTGTTATTATTTAGCCAGGGAGAGATAACATCACTCAGCAACCAGGCATATAGTGAGTTAAAAACAAAAGCACAGCTGTCGGACAATGAA
>DOVA01000184.1 GCA_003520315.1 Rikenellaceae bacterium
GACCAATAAATGCACCCGGAGCCAAAATGAAAGCAAGCATTCCATCGCCGCCTATAAACTTGAACCCAAATAGTGATCCACTTCCAAGAAGTTCCCTCACTATCCCGATTACAGTAAGTGACAATGCGAATCCCAAACCAATACCTATACCGTCAAGCATTGAATCCATAACACTGTTTTTGGAAGCAAATGCTTCAGCTCTACCAAGAACGATACAGTTAACCACGATCAGCGGTATAAATATTCCCAAAGTCTCATAAAGAGCAGGAGTATAGGCCTGCATTAGCAGTTGAAGTACAGTTACTACGGCTGCAATAAGCACAATATAAACAGGGATTCTTACCTTGTCGGGCACCTGTTTTGCCACAAGTGAAATAAGAACATTAGAAAAGACTAGCACAAAAGTAGTTGCAATACCCATACCGAGACCATTCATTGCTGAAGTAGTAGTAGCAAGAGTAGGACACATACCCAGAACCAATACAAAAATCGGGTTGTCCTTAACAAAACCCTTAGTTATAAGACCCCACTTACTCATTTGTTACCTCCTTTTTTGGCTGATCGGCCATACATAGTTTAAATACCTCATAAGAAGATACCAAGGCATCACAAAATGCTCTTGATGAAATTGTCGAAGCAGTAATAGCATCAACATCACCTCCGTCTTTCTTGACAGAGAGTTTAAATTCAGAAGGATTCTTGCCAATAAACTGAAGACTGAAATTGCTTTTTCCCTCAACCATTTTTTCACCTAAACCAGGTGTCTCTGAATGACTTAGGACAACAGTATTAACAATTGTGCTGTCAGTCCTGTAACCAACCATGAGAGTTATTCTTCCACCAAAGCCGGCATTAGAAAATGTCTCTATGCCATAACCGACAATTTTACCTTCCTTTTTTGCGGGGTAAACTTTATAACTATCCCCATTAAATTCCTTAATAAAAAATTCACCGTTAGGATTATTGTCAAAAGAAGGCACCACCTTGGCAATAGATTCGTTGATTTTAGACATCCTGGCGGCTTCTATAGGTTCTTTTGTAAGCATATATGCTCCGCTCAACAGTGCAGATGATATGAGACAAATCAAAGAAAGCACTACCACCATATTTTTTAATGTAGATTCCTTAGCCATTTTTCACCTCCTTTCCAAAATAGGCCGGTTTCATAAATCTATTGATTAAAGGAACAAAAGCATTCATTATTAATATTGCAAATGAAACCCCTTCAGGATATGACCCGAAATATCTTATTAAAACCGTAATAATACCAATACCAATACCATAAACTACCATCCCTTTTTTGCTCATTGGAGAGGTCACATAATCAGTAGCCATAAAAAACGAACCTAAAAGCAACCCACCTGTAAGTAAATTAAATATTGGATCAGTATACTGTTGAGGATTGATTAGCCAGAATATTCCTGTAAAAATAAAGACAGTAAAAATAATTGATAAAGGAATATGAATACTCACCACTTTTCTATACAGCAGATATACAAATCCTGCAATTAGAGCCAGGGCAGATACTTCTCCAACAGAACCTCCTATTCTTGCAAATAACATTTGAGCATAAGAGAAATTATTTGCTTTAAAAATCTGATCAAGAGTCAATCCCTGAGCAAGCCCTTCCTTAATTATAGATAAAGCGGTAGCTCCTGAAGTGGCATCTACTCCTCCTCTAAACCATGAAACAGGAATTGTCCAGTCTGTCATAAGGACAGGAAAGGAAATCAGTAAAAAGACACGTCCAACCAGAGCAGGGTTAAAAAGATTTTGTCCAAGCCCGCCAAAAGTCTGTTTTGCAACTCCAATAGCAACTATAGAACCAATGAAAATCAGCCACCATGGCGAATTAGGAGGAAGATTTAAAGCTAAAAGTAATCCGGTAACTACTGCAGAATAGTCACCAATTGTCACATTACACTTAATAATATATTTCTGAATAACATATTCAACTCCCACACAAGTTATTATCCCGACTAAAGCAAGTTTAATAGCTGAAAAACCGAAAAAATAGATAGAAACCAGCAAAGAGGGTATCAAAGCTATCACCACATCCCTCATCAAAATCTTTGTTGACTGCTTACCATGAATATGCGGAGCGGGAGAAACGAGTAATTTTTTCATTAGTTAGTGATTTTATTATCCAAACCTTATTTTCAGTTTTTGGGTCTACTTCTCATAATCTTAAGTACCTTGTTCTTTGCGAGCCTGATGACATCAAGCAAAGGTATATGAGCAGGACAGGTATACATGCAGCAGCCACATTCAATACAGTCCTGCACCATATTCTCTTCTAGTTCATCCATTCTGCTTGCGAGTGCAAGTTTGTTCAGAAAAAAGGGTTGCAAACCCATAGGACAGGCAGCAACACATTTCGCACATCTTATACAGTTGTTTTCAGGTTTTCTCTTTGTCTCTTCTTCTGTAAGAAAAAGCAAGCCAGATGTGCTTTTAACTGTAGCTGCATCTAAACATGAAACTGCTTTCCCCATCATTGGTCCGCCGCTGATAAGTTTTGCTGCGTCTTTCGGAAAACCTCCAGTTGCATGTATTACTGTATCAAATGTTGTCCCTACCCTGATTCTGTAGTTTTTTTGTTCCGTAACACATTTTCCGGTAAAAGTTACAATGGAATCGATTAAAGGTTTCCCCTTCTGTACGGCTTCATAAACTGCAAAAGCGGTTCCAACATTCTGAACTACAACTCCTACATCTATTGGCAAGCCCATAGAAGGTACTCTTCTGCCCGTAATTGCATCAATTAGTTGTTTCTCACCTCCCTGGGGATATCTCTTCTTTAATGAAACAATTTTAATATCAGGATAAAACTTGTCTGCTACTGCCTCCATACTTCTAATGGCTTCGAGTTTATTATCTTCAATCCCCACATAGGCTTGTTTCACATTAAGAGCCTTCATCATTATCCTTGCACCTATAAGTATCTCCTCAGGATTTTCAAGCATGATTCTATAATCAGAGGTCAGATAAGGTTCACATTCAGATCCGTTTATCAACAACATGTCAGCAACTTTACCTGGAGGCGGAGTTAATTTAATATGAGTTGGGAAAGCCGCACCTCCCATTCCAACAATTCCACAATCTGCTATTCTTTTAATTATCTCCTCTTTGCTAAGCTTTATATCCCGGATTATCTCCTTACTTCTGTCAATGGTCTCCATCCACTCATCACCTTCCACATCAATCACTACGTGTTGAACAAGATTGCCGGCCAAATCTGGCAACATCTCAATAGATCTTACTGTACCTGATGCAGAAGAGTGTATATTGGCGGATATAAATCCACTCGATTTTGCAATTAACTGCCCTACCTTAACCTTATCACCTTTAACCACAACAGGCTCAGCTGGAGCCCCAAGGTGTTGGGACATGGAAATAAAAGTTGTTTTAACTGGTGCAAAATCCTCAATTGCAGCATCCTTAGATATTTTATTATCATCAGGATGAATCCCTCCAATAGAAAATGTTTTACTCATATATACTTGTAACTTACTGTTCGACTAACTGTGACTCTTCTTCTTTCTTAGTAACTCTCACAGGAAAATTAACTTCGAGAATTGAGTTGGTAGGACACTCCTGTACGCACTTGCGACAAAGCTTACATTTGTTATAATCAATATATGCAAGATTAGATGAAATTGTTATTGCGTCAAATGCACATACCTTCTGACATTTCGTGCATCCTATACATGCTACTGTGCATGCTTTTTTAGCTATTCCCCCCTTATCCTTATTAACACACGACACAAATATTCTTCTGTTTTTTATTCCTCTGGATCTCAACTCGATAATCATTTTTGGACAAGCCTTGACACATGCACCACAACCTGTACATTTTGATTCGTCAACTTCTGGTAATCCGGTTTCAACATTAACTTTTATAGCATCAAACTGACATGCCTGCTCACAATCTCCAAGTCCAAGACATCCGTATCTGCATGAGGTATCCCCTGCATACAAAGAAGACATTACTGCACATGAAGGATATCCATCATAAAAATTGATTTTTGGTCTGTTGTCATAACTTCCGTTACATCTTACAACTGCTATTTGAGGATTTTTTTCTGCCACTTCCATACCCAGATAGCCTGCAATTTGTTTCATCACATCATTTCCGCCCACGGGACAAAAATGATTGTCAAGATTAGAAGCTCTGACACATGATTCAGCGAAAGCTCTGCATCCGGCATAACCACAACCGCCACAATTCGCACCAGGTAAAATTGCCTGCACTTCGTCAATTCTCGGATCCTCCTCTACCTTAAACTTCTGAGCAACAAAATAGAGAATCAGAGCCAACAGAAGCCCAAGAATTGTTAACGACAAAATCGTAAATAATACTGTATTCATTATTCATCCAGTTTCTCAATCGTAAATACAAATTCCTTTTTAAAATTATCCCTTAAAAGGTAAATTGTCAAAAAATATAAGGCTAAAGCACAAATAATAGACAAACCTATAAGTATTTCTGAAATTTTAAAAGTTGACAAAAGTAACAATAAAATCAAAAGAATAATCAAAGGAATAATATAAGATATCCAAAGTGCCTTCAAACCCAAACTTTGTTTCATCACAACCTTAACCTTTTCTCCATTTTTATAAAGTTCGAACCCATTGGCTGGAACCTGAATCACACTATTTTGAGAATTGGCGGCTGAACACATCCCTTTTGCGCCACAGGAAGAACAAGCTGATTGGCGAGTTATTTCAACAGAAACAAAATTATGGTTAATATCAATAACCACACCTTCGTGCTCAATTCTGTCAGATTTACTCATTTTACTCTGCTTTTTAATGGATATTTCAAGTTTGCATACTCAGCAAGTCTTGCTGAAATATATCCAACCTGTATAGAGGTTTCTATAATAAGGGGCACTCTGTTTTCATCAGCTGAAACCCAGATGGAAATAACTTCATTCCCCTTAAATGCGTGTCCGGCCACAGGTTTAGCCTCAATCTTAAGCGTATTAAAAGTACCCAAGCCGAAAACTTTTTTTACTTCAGATCCTGCATATGAATATTTAACATAATTAATTTTGCCGTCAATTGCGAAACTTACTGTAAAGGCAACACCAACAGGTTTGGATGAGATGTTTTCATTTCTTATAGAATAAACAAGTGAAAGAAGATCATATGTTTTAGTCGGAACTTTATGTAGTGTATCTCTTATAGGATTATCTCTCTTTTTATACAAAGCCCTTATATTATTATCTTTAAGAAAATATATATAATTTTTCATGCGATATTTTCCTTCAAGTACATCCCTGTAAAAATAAAAAGGAGTAATATCTTCAGGATAAAATCTTGATTCATAATAATCCCTTACCTTAAAAAAAACATCATAAAATTTAAAACTTTTACCATTTGCTTTGGCAATATAATATGGTTTTATTGTATCGCTTTTCTGCTCAATCGTAAAAACCACGTCTCCGACTTCAGTGTTAAATGGTCCCCACTGGTATTTGACCAAATAGTGAAGCATCTCACCGGGAGCAAAGGCAAGTTGATTTTCTTTCTGAGCAAATACAAAATCTAAATTTAAAACAGCAATAGCTAAAAGTAGAAAAGATCTCTTCATTTTAAAAATTAATATCAAAATCGGAATTAGATATAAATTCTTCCTTATTCATCTTGGAAGAAAATGTTTCAATTCGCTCATTGGAAAATATCTCAGTATCGAGCTTCACATCATTGGTATCAACAAATTTTACCTCTGAATGCCTAAACCTCATTTGAACATCTCTTACTTCTCCATTTCTATGTTTAGCAATAATAATATCAGTAAGTCCAATTAGCTCTGGATTCTCTTCTGCTGAAGAATAATAATCAGGACGATGAATAAACATAACAATATCCGCATCCTGCTCAATAGCACCTGATTCGCGAAGATCGCTCAGTTGTGGCCTTTTTGTACCACCTCTGGTCTCTACTGCACGGCTCAACTGCGAAAGTGCTATAATCGGAATATTCAACTCCTTAGCTATAGCCTTGAGTGAGCGAGATATTGCCGATACTTCCTGCTCTCGCATGCCTTTAAATTCAGGAGGTCCTGTCATCAACTGAAGGTAGTCGATAACAATCATCTTAACACCGGCATTTGAAACCAGCCTCCTTGCCTTGGAACGAAATTCATAAATTGAGAGAGAAGGCGTGTCATCGATATAAAGAGGTGCTTTTACCAGTTTATTAAGTTTTGCATTAAGCTGTTCCCATTCATAATCTTCAAGTCTCTTTCCTCCCTTGATTTTATCGGGCTCCAGTCCTGTTTCACTAATCATTAATCTTTTGGCAAGTAAGAGAGAAGACATCTCAAGAGAGAAAAATGCTACCGGCACATTGTGATCAACAGCCATATTCCTTGCCATAGTAAGCACAAAAGCTGTTTTTCCCATTGATGGACGTGCTGCAATAATTATCAAGTCAGAAGGTTGCCAGCCAAGAGTAACTCTGTCGATAGATGTATAACCAGACGGTATTCCACTTAAACCATTTGCTTTTATCTGATTGTTCTGCAACTCTTCAATCGCTTCCGAAATAACATATTGTATCGACTGAGTATCTTTTTTCATGTTTCTGTCGGAGAGAGTAAAAATCTTCTGCTGAGTTGAGTCAAGCAGATCGTCAACAGGAATAGTATCATCAAAAGAATCTCTCTGAATCTGATAGGAAATTGAGATTAACTCCCTCTGAATATACTTCTGGAGCAAGATTTTAGAATGATAGTCGATATGAGCTGCAGCTCCTATTTTCATGCTGAGCTGAGTAAGGTAAACAGTTCCGCCAACTATATCAAGATCACCAGTTTTATTAAGTTCTTCTGAAACAGTAAAAATATCTACGGGAGCATGTCTTGTAGCAAGAGAGATTATTGCAGAAAATATCTTTCTGTTACTCTCCTTATAAAAACACTCAGGCACAAGAGTATCTACGACGTCCGCAACAGCCTCCGGTTCAAGCATAAGAGCCCCAAGAACGGCTTCTTCAATATCTACAGCCTGAGGTGGTTTCTTCCCCATTTCAATGCTGATAAGATCTACCTCCTTGTCAGGATTTTCCTTTTTTTTATAAGTTTTAGCCATTAACTACCTCCCTTTTTCAGAAAAGATCTTGTCCAATACTTTAAGAATCTTCTCCACAGCGTAATCAATTTCTGCATCATTGATACACAGTGGAGGAGCTATTCTGAATGCTGAGTCTGTCGAAAGGAACCAGTCACTCATTACACCTTCTTTCAATAACAATCTTACAGCAAGTTCTCCCAATCCTGATTCTCCAAGCTCAACTGCAATTAACAATCCTGCTGCCCTAATCTCTTTGATTAAAGGATGATCCCTGAGATATTTCACAAAACGCTGTGACTTACCTTCCACCTCGTCAACCCATGGTTCTTTGAGCAATACCTTAAGAGATGCAAGTGCTGCAGCACAGGAGACAGGATGACCTCCGAAAGTTGTAATATGACCTAATGCTGGTGAAAATTGCCAACTTTCCATTAATTCTCCGGAAGCAATAAATGCCCCTAATGGCATACCCCCACCTAAAGCTTTAGCCAAAGTAATGATATCAGGAATAACCCCGTACTTTTGAAATGCAAAAAGCTTTCCACAACGGCCAAAACCTGTCTGCACCTCATCAAAGATCAGTAAAGCTCCCACCTCATTACAGCGTTGTCGCAGAGCTTCAAGATAACCCTCAACAGGTAAGATTACACCGGCTTCGCCTTGAACAGGTTCAATAATTACAGCTGCAGATTTTTCCGTTATCTTTCTTAAATCATCAAAATTATTGAAATTAATATGACTAATCCCGGGTAAAAGTGGTCTAAAAGCTCTCTTAAGTTCTTCATCACTCATAAGGCTCATAACACCCTGTGTGCTACCGTGGTAACAATTGTAACAGCTTACAATCTCACGCCTTCCAGTAACTCTTTTGGCCAATTTGACAGCCGCTTCGTTCGCTTCACTTCCTGAATTGACATAATAGACGCTATTCAGATTTTCAGGCAAACACGATGTGAGCAAAGTCGCATGCTCAACTTGTGGAGCCTGTATCAATTCACCATATACCATCAAATGCATGTAAAGTTCAATCTGAGCCTTAACTGCATCAATAACCTCCTTGTTGGCATGTCCCACATTCGAGACTGATACACCGGAGATAAGATCAATTATTTTTTTCCCATCAGGTCCATAAAGAAAAACTCCTTCGGCTTTTTCGATTTCAAGACCAAAAGGGTAAGGGGAAGTCTGCGCTATATGCCTGAAAAAAAGCTCCCTGAGAATATAGGGTACTGAAGACATTTACTCTTTTTCAAAGTCAGCACTAACAAGGATTCTGCCACAGTATTCACAAACAATTATTTTTTTGCTTGAAGCGATATCCATCTGCCTTTGAGGGGGTATCTTGTTAAAACATCCAGCACAAGCATCTCTCCTGACTGTAACAACTGCAAGGCCATTTCTCGCATTACATCGAACCTTTTGATAAGCAGCAAGCATCCTTGCATCTATCTGGGAAGCAATTTCTTCAGATTTCTTTATCAACTCCTTTTCTTCTTTGGCAGTCTCGGTAATAATGGATTCAAGTTCCTTTTTCTTATTCTCAAGATCTATGGTCCTCTCCTTGATAGCTTCCTGAGCAGCGGCAATAGCCTCTTTCTTTTCGGCTAGCAACAAAGTCTTCTCTTTAATAATCTTCTCTGCATGCTGCACTTCAAGCCCCTGATATTCTATCTCTTTCGACAGAGAATCATACTCACGGTTATTCTTAACATTATTCTGCTGACTGGTATATTTTTCTATGAGATTCTTTGAATTCTCAAGATCCATTTTCTTCTGAGCAATTAATTTCTCAAACTCCTTGTACTCTGTCTGCAAATTTTCCAGCCTTGTCTTCAATCCCTGAATATCATCCTCAAGATCCTGAACCTCCAGTGGCAATTCTCCTCTAAGAAGATGAATCTTATCTATCTTACTGTCTGTCTGCTGCAAATTGTATAGAAGACGCAACTTTGTCTCCATACTCAGGTCACCTTCATTGGCGGTTTTCTGCAAAGAGATGAATGTTCCCCCATCCAGAGGGGTTTCAATATTGGATTTTGATTTAGCTGTTGCCATAATTTCTTAATAGTAGTATATGGGATTAATATTACTCGATGCAATATGAATTGCAAATGTAGCCATTTTTTTTAAAAGTTCGTTCTTTATCACTTCA
>DOVA01000172.1 GCA_003520315.1 Rikenellaceae bacterium
TCACTTGCATTGCTCAAGTCTGCAGTGAATGCCGAGTACTTCTTTGTAGGATTGGCTATTATTGCAATAGTTGTTTCTATTATTCTTGGAAGATCTGTAGATAAAAATCCGCACCTCAGGATAGATATGCCTAACAAACAGTAACAGTTTAACACTGCCGGGTTTTGGATTTTAATCGAAAAACTCGGCAGAATTACTGCTTTCTCTTATAATAGTCTGTTCTCTGTCTGGACCAAGAGAAATAATTTTGACAGGGATTTTCACCTCTTTCTCGATAAATCTGACATAGTTCATAAATTCAAAAGGTAAATCCTCTTCTGCAGTTATCTTGGTAAGATCCTTTTTCCATCCCGGGAATTCTTTGTAGACAGGGGTCACTGTGGCATATGTGTCAAAAGGCACTCTGTCTGTAATCTGCCCGTCGACTTCGTAAGCTACTGCAACTTTAATATGTTCGATAGTATCAAGTACATCAGCCTTCATCATCACCAAACTCTTGACACCGTTGATCATCACAGCATATTTCAGGGCAACCAGATCCAACCAGCCTGTCCTGCGGGGTCTACCTGTAGTAGCCCCAAATTCGGAGCCAAGAGTCCTTAGCAACTCACCAGTGGCATTATTCAGCTCAGTAGGAAACGGGCCGCTGCCCACTCTTGTGCAATAAGCCTTAAAAATACCATATACTGTACCGATCCTGCAAGGTGCGACTCCAAGACCTGTACATGCGCCTGCGCAAGTAGTACTTGAAGAGGTCACAAAAGGGTAGGAGCCGAAATCTATATCGAGCAAAGAACCTTGAGCTCCTTCAGCAAGCACTCTTTTACTGTTGTCCAACAGATTGTTAATCTCATATTCCCCATCAACAATAGAAAAGTTTTTCAGATATTCTGCAGCCTCAAGCCACTCTGATTCATGTTCATTAGCGTCATAGGCATAGTCAAACTGTTTCAGGAGATTGATATGTTTCTCTTTAAGAGCATAAAATCTCTCCTTGAAGTTGTCAGAAAGAATATCCCCAACCCTAAGGCCGTTTCTCCCAGTTTTATCAACATAAGCCGGACCTATACCTTTAAGAGTTGAACCAATTTTTGAAGCCCCCTTTGAATTTTCTGATGCAGCATCAATTATTTTGTGAGTTGGAAGGATGAGATGTGCTCTCTTGGATATAACGACTCTTTCATTTACAGGAACACCCATTGAGATGAGATTGCTACATTCTTCTCTGAAGATTAGAGGATCAAGTACCACACCATTACCTATTATGTTGGTTGTACCTGAATGAAAAACTCCTGAAGGAATCGAATGAAGAACAACTTTTTTATTATCAAACTGTAAGGAGTGTCCCGCATTGGGCCCACCCTGAAACCTTGCAACCACAGGATAATCTTTTGCTAAAACATCCACAATCTTCCCCTTACCTTCATCTCCCCATTGGAGCCCGAGAATTACATCAACTTTCATATGTTACCGGTTTTTACTTAATACAAATTAAAATGGCAGACTGTCATCAGGGAGATCATCTTCAGGAATTGAAAAAGAAGCAGGAGCATGTGAATTTTGAGGTTGTTGCGGAGCCTCACTTCTTCGGCCAAGAACTTGAAAATTATCAGCCACAATATCTATCGAGATTTTCTTTTGATCGGTATTACGGTCGAGCCATTCTCTAGTTCTTATTTTTCCTTCGACAAACAGTTGTGTGCCGCGTTTCACATATTTCTCAGCGCGTTCTGCAAGAGACCGCCAGCACACAATATTGTGCCACTCAGTCTGTTCCTGCCATTTTCCGTCTCTGTCACGATACTTTTCTGTAGTGGCCAGAGTAAATTTGGCAACTATATTGTCGTTGTCTAGATGCCTTATTTCAGGATCTTTCCCAACATTGCCGATGAGCATAACCTTGTTTAATGACATAATGAATCCTCCCCCTTAATAGTAGTGAACAAAGATATAAAAATTCAGACATTTTCAATGAACAAAAGCATCGAGTTAAAATCGGGTTCTGTCCTCTTAAAAAGTCTAAATGAATCAACTGCCTGGTGGAGCAACCAATATTTGCCGGAAATGTAATTTGTTGATTTGGTAATGAATGACAATCTTCCTATTTGAGGAGATTTATAGTTGGCCTCAAGGACAGTTTTGCCAGTAAAATTTGCTCGGTCAATCAATTCGAGATTTGAAGGCAGAGTATTTATAATTATATCCGATCTATCTATCAAAGTTATCAAGTCATTCAGGCGGCCGGCGGCAAGCGAATGAATTTCGGCAAATTGTTGAGCCTTTTCTAAAGAACGGTTAACAACGGTAACCTGACACTTAAGGCCGGCCGCCGCCAGGGCAGCAGCTTTACCAGCACCTCCGCATCCTATCACAAGCACCTTCTTACCATTACCAGCAAAAGGTTTGATACACTCCTGAACTCCATTATAGTCAGTATTAAAAGAATAAATCGATCCATTTCTCATCAAAAGAGTATTTGCAGCACCAATAGCAATGTCAAGTTCACTTCGGACGTCCACAAACCCAAGAACACCCTCTTTAAAAGGAGCTGTAACATTAATTCCGTCATAGCCCTCACCTCTGAACCGTTCAATAACTTCTTCTGCGGATTTTGCTTCAATTAGCCCATAACTATCTTCCGAATTGCCATAGGCAGCTCTGAACAGGGCAGGACTGAGAGAGTGATTGACAGGATTACCGGCGACAGCAAAACGCATTATAATAAAATTTAAAATTTATGTAAAATCCTCTTTGGAATCCCTCTGGCGGACAGCTTCGAAACAGAGAATTGCAGCAGAGACCGACACATTTAGAGAATCAACAAACCCTTTCATGGGAATTTTTATTCTTCGGTCTGCATTATCCCGCCAATATTGAGAAAGACCATTCGCCTCACTTCCCATAACCAAAGCCGAAGGCATGGTAAAATCGGAATTGTAGTACCACTCAGAAGCCTGCACCTCAGAGGTAAAAATTAAAATTTTTTCTCTTTTAAGCCAAAGACAGCACTCTTCGGAAGAGCAAGCAACAACCTGCATTGTAAAAATAGCACCCAAGCTCGAACGGATGAGATTGGGATTAAAAAGATCTGTAAGCGGGTCACATACTATTACTGCATCTATACCCGCCGCATCAGCAGTTCTTAAAACAGCACCCAAGTTGCCGGGTTTTTCAACCGATTCCAATACAATCACTAACGGATTTCCAGAAAGTTTCACATTGTCAATAACCATCCTCTTTTCCCTGACAATAGCAATTACTCCCTCCGTACTTCCTCTATATGCAACTGTAGAATAGACATCTTCTGAAATTATGTTAAGATGAGGGCATCCTGTTGCAAGTGCCTTTTGTTCAGAGAACAATCCGGGTACAAAAAAAAGAGATTCAATAATATAGCCACCATTAATACAAGCGTCAACCTCTCTGACACCCTCTACCACAAACAATCCACATTCCCGACGTTTTGAGGAGTTCTTCTGTAGAGAAGCCAACTCTTTAATACGTGGGTTCTTAGCCGATGAAAGAGTGTCAATAATCATTTTATTATATCTTCTCGGGACGCATTTGAGGGAAGAATATGACATCCTGTATGGAAGGAGAATTGGTCATAAGCATTGCGAGGCGGTCTATTCCTATTCCCATGCCAGATGTTGGCGGCATACCGTATTCAAGAGCTCTCACAAAATCCATGTCAATATACATAGCCTCATCATCACCTTTATCTTTTAATTTGAGTTGCTCCTTAAAGCGTTCAAGCTGGTCGACAGGGTCATTCAACTCACTATAGGCATTTGCAAGCTCCTTGCCATTGACAAAAAGTTCAAATCTTTCAGTAAGATTAGGGTTGTTTCTGTGTCTCTTAGTAAGAGGAGATGTCTCCACGGGATAATCTACAATAAATGTAGGCTGTACAAGATGTTCTTCGCAATATTCTCCAAAAATCGCATCTATGAGCTTTCCTGTTAGCATCTACTATTATTCTGTCGGTATCGATATCATCATGGTTTTTTTTCAATAAAGCATATAATGGTGAACCCTTACCCCAGGAGAAATGTCTATCTATATAATCTGAAACAAGGAACACGTTGAATTTTGCTCTGTCTCCAGCACTTATTTCAATATTATCCTGATCTTTCCTATCATTGACAACATACCAAGTGGGTTCCAAATCTTCGTGGACAACCAGTCTGATAGTTAAAATATCACTGCAACCAGATTCCTCTTCCGAAAAATAATCTTCAATCTCATTATCGGGGTTTAAAATTCTCTTATATAACCCAAATTTAGACTCACTTAGCAGCTCAGGCGGTAAATCTTGTAAACTAGCCTCAATAACAATGGATTTAGTTGTATCACCATTATGAAAGTCGGTATCATAAAATCGGTAATCCCATCTTGGTGACAATACCGCATCTATAGCATCTAATATCGTTGTTTTGCCGGAGTCTCCTCTGCCAATCAGACATACAAGGGGTCGGTTGTCGAATACATGCTCAAAATGCTCAATACCCCTATAATTGTATATTTTTAATGTGTGAATTCTTGACATCTCTTACCAAATTTATAGTCATCATCAGAATCAATAAATAAATTCGGGTTAATCTCTTTCAAAGATCTAAGATTTAACTTCTCCCCTTCCAACCATTTATATGCCACTAAATTTGAGATTTCATTAAATTGAGGAGTAAATGTATTCTTTTCGTAAGCAATATCAACTATTTGCCTGATGGCAACTTCAAGATCATTTTGATATGTTTCTTATCAATCTGATTTATTTGGTGTATATACTAATGGTTTAATTCCTTACGAAACATTTCTTCAAAATAAAGCAGATTTTCAGATTTGATTACTATTCCCAAGTTATTGGGGATATAAGATAAAGAAACCGGCTTTAATGCTTGATCTTCAATACAAATATCGCCTTTAATAGAATGTAAATGTCCTGCACGTAACATACCCATGAAAAGCAATCTTTTTTGTCCAAGATTAAAAGTATTTCCGGTTAAATAGCCTATTTCGTTATAAATAAAGACAGGAGATCCACTTGAACCATTGAAGCAGGCCGCATCAATCAAAAATTCTTTTTTTCCATTATAATCTCTATTGGGGTGTGTTGCTGTTATGCCTTTCCTGAAAATCGGTTTATTGTTTATTGTGTCCCAAATCCCATCAGGATATCCTACCATGATAATATCTTCTATTGATTGCAATTCTGCTTTTTGTTTCTCTGAGGGGATTAAAGATATATCCAGGCCAATATAAAAAGGTCTAAACCCTGTTGTTCTCAGATGATTAATAATATTTGCAATAGGCATTACGCATAAATCAATATCTGGGTCAGGATGTAATTTCCATGCTGATTGTAATCCAATAACATTTACTATCCAATGTTTCCCATCTATCGGGTTTCCTGAAGAATCTGCCAATGTAAAAATCAAATTACATTCTGTTGCATCTTTAATTACATGTTTGTTGGTTACGATAGCAGGACAACACGTATTGTTTTCATGACAAAAATTAAAGAAAAATCCTGTACCTGTTGAAAAATAACCGGCAGTTGTTTTGCACTCTATTCTTATGGTTGAGTACGATAATTGATCTGAGATGTTCATGATATTTCTAATCTACGGGATAACTTAAGTGGTTTTATTAAGTTTTTTATGAAATACTCCTGGATTTTCAAAATGATTCATAATGATTTGATATGATTTTTCTACGGTGTAATTGGCTTTCAAAAATGCATACCCTTTTTCACCCATTTCTG
>DOVA01000252.1 GCA_003520315.1 Rikenellaceae bacterium
AGCGTGTCTACCAATTCCACCATCTGGGCTTTGGGGAGTGCAAAAGTAATTATTTTTTGTTTAAATATTAACTTTGTGCATAATTAATTGAAAAATGTTTGATTTTCTTGATGTATACCCATGGCTGTTGCCTATCATTATTTTTTTTGGACGAATAGTAGATGTCTCACTTGGTACTCTCAGGATTATCTTTGTTTCGAAGGGAGAAAAATATAAAGCTCCTCTTATCGGTTTTTTTGAGGTATTTATTTGGATTGTGGTGATATCTGAAATTTTTTCGAGAGCAAATTCGATGCTTTCTTATGTTGCCTATGCAGCCGGCTACGCCTCAGGCAATTTTGTGGGCATAATAATTGAGCAAAAAATAGCTTACGGAGTTCTTCTCGTTAGGATTTTTACTCAGAAAGGAGGCTCGCCTCTTGTTTATATACTTAGTAGCGAAGGATATGGTGGTACTAGTATTTCAGGAAAAGGATCTCAGGCTCAGGTAGATATTGTAGAAACCGTAATTGATAGGAAATCAATGAAGAAGGTGGAAAATTTAATTAACCGTTATGATCCCCAGGCCTTTTTTATCGTGGAAGATGTTCGTTCTAAAAGAAAAGGCATTTTTCCTAAAAGCGAGTCGCTTTTTAGTAGATGGAGACAAGGTAAATAATCTAAGTACATGATAAGAATTACAATATATCAATTTCATGGTCACAGTAATGGTTTAAAAGGTAATGTGATACATTTTAATATTATTATTTTTTAATATGTTCATCTCAGAAGAAAATTAGATTTTTCATCAAGATTATGAACAAATGTTCAAAATATTTATATCTTTGCTGCATTAATTTCAATTATTTTAAAAGAAAAATTTATGTCTCGCCCAAAACAATGTCGAAAAATTGTTTCTCCGCCTTTGATGTCAGGCTTTAAACCTTTTGGTATTCCGCGCTCGATGATTAAAGAAGTAATTCTGCTTTACGACGAATATGAATCAATTCGATTACTGGATTAGAAAGGATTACTTCAAGAAGAAGCTGCTGAAAAAATGAACATATCGCGTCCGACACTTACCCGTATTTATGAAAATGCACGCAAAACCATTGCAAAAGCATTTGTTGAAGGAGAAACGATTATAATTGAAGGAGGAAATGTCCATTTTGGAACAATTTGGTATCGTTGCAGAAAATGCAACAAATTAATCGAGGGTATTGAAAATCATACACCTTGCAAAAACTGCACAAGTTATGGTAACGATGAATTATTTCAAATCAATAAGGACTAAATGAAATTAGTGGTATTATCAGATTACAGACATTAAAGAGCTTATACCACTCGAGCATGAGCTACGATTATATCCTCGTTGGATCGATTGTAGAAGATTTTATTACCGATAAATTAAATCTTAATGTTAACTACTGTAGTAAATAATAGTAAATAATTTTTTATGAATAGATTTTTAATAGGATTCTTAAGTGTTTTTTCTTTTATAAATATCAATTCTGTATTTGGTCAAACTAAGGGCGTTTCGCTTGAACGGGCAATAGAACTGGCTCTTTTGAACAATCTTGAATACAATGCCTGCAAACTTAAGGTCGAGCAAAGCAAGACATTAATCCCGACCGCTCTTACTATTGACAAGGCTACCATATCATATTCTTATGATTCGAATAATCTTGCAGAGAACAATCATCCTTTAAATGTTTATGGGATCGAACAGAGTTTTAGTTTTCCGACTCTTTATTCTGCCCAATACAAAGTTACCCGCTCCGAGAGTGAGCTGGCTAATAGAGAGTTGGAAATTGTTGAAAAGCAATTAATAAAGGATGTTACACACTCATACTATGAGATTCAATATAACATGAATAAATTAATGCGTTACCGTGTATTGGATACTATTTACGATAAATTTATACAAAATGTTGAGGATAGATTTAATAGAGGAGAAGCCAAGAGTCTTGATCTTTTTAATGCAAGAGCTAAACATCAGCAGATTGAGATACTTTTGAATGATATTACTTATGCTACCAGGCTTGCCTATAAAAAGCTGAGACTTTTAATTAATGCTGATACTCTTATTGTAGTGCCACTAAGTGATTTGAAGGAGCTTACTATATTAAATGAGGATATTGACTCTAATCCGGGACTAAAGTATGTTAATCAGGAGGTAAATTTGCAGTCAGATATGTTAAGGGTAGAAAGAAACAAACTTTTGCCGGACATTACTATAGGTTATTATAATGGCTCAAATCGTTTTGTGGGTTCAAAAAATTATCCTTCTTATGAAATTGGTATAACAATTCCATTATTTTTTATTGAGCAAAAGGCAAGAATCAATGCGGCAAAGATAGGAATTGAAGCTTCCAGGAAATATGCAGAGTATTACAAATTGTCTCTTTTACTGAAGATTGAAGAGCTGAAGAGTGAATTGAAAAAATACAGAGGTCATTTGGAATACTATTACACTACAGGAAAACAAATGAGCAGGGAGATTGAAAAAGAGGCAAGAGATGGTTATGAAAAGGGAGTTATCGACTACTATAGTTTTGTGGAAAGTATTCAAAATGCTACATTAATTGAATTGGAATATCTGGATTGGCTATTTCAGTATAATAGTACAGTGCTGGAAATAAATTACTTGATACTTGAAAGTAGATGACAACAGAGGCCGTCTACTTTTTTTAGACAGCCTCTTATTTTACAGAATTAGATTTAAATATTATTTTATAATATAGGTTCAAAAATAAATGTCATTCTATTTTTATCTTTAGTTAAATCGTTTGCAAATTTCTTAACACTTTTAACAGTAATCTTGTCGAGAAGTGCTTCTTCCTGATCTTCAAAAGTAGGAAAACCCATAAGTGCATTAGAAATGGTGGTTATCCAAGAGTATTCGGCCGGATTTTTTGAAGCAAATTTCTTTTGAAGATATAGTTTGTATGCTGTAACTTCTTGTTCTGTAGGCCCATTCTTTTTAAAATTATCCATCTCATCTTGAACAACTTGTAGTAAGTCATCTACTAGTTTGGGATCTGTATTAAAATCAATACTACACTCGGCAATCTGTGATGGATATTTTTCCAGATATGAACTGCATCCTACATGATATGTGCCTCCTCTTTCTTCTCTAATGGATGCCATGTATCTGTCACTCATAATTGTGGAGAAGAATTTAGCATTAAGGTTGTTTAATGCATTATAGTCCATTGGGGAGTAATAGTATCTTGTTACAGATGCTTTAGTACTCTTTTGATTTTTAGCTTTATATCTAAGATAAACCTCGCCTGTTGTCCTCTCGTCATAACGCGAAACGTTTGTAGCAGGTAATTTTTTATTTTCAGGCACATTTGAAAGGTATTTTTCAAGATATGGTTTTGCCTCTTGTGCACTCATTGGACCTGAAAATACAAATGTATAACCATTAATTCCCTTGAAAAGTGCTTCATGAAGAGCTACAAGTTTTTCAGGTGTAACATTCTGCAAATAATCTTTTGTGAAGTCATCTCCTCTTTTGCGTGTCTTAAATCTGAGTTTTGAGACTGAATCATTGAAGATATTAGTTTCTGATTTGCCTTGCTCGATATTCTTGATAGCATTGCTGATAGATCTTTTAAAATCATCTTTGTTTACTGTGCACTCCGAAAGCGATGTGTAAAGTAGCTTAAAGAAATCATCAATTTTCTTAGGATCAAAATCGCCGGATAGTGTGCTGTATCTCATTGTTGGGGAAAATCTCAGAGATATGTTTCTGCTGAAAGACCATTTTGCAAGCTCATCTTTTGATAAAGAATCGACAGAGAAAAGAGTATTATATCTGTCAGCAAATTTGATATCCATAACATCTATGTTAGTGAAGTAGCCTCCTTCTCTCAAAGCTCTCATCTGTACTGAATTTGAACTGCCTTTGTGTTCATTCCAGATCACTCGAGTCCCATTGGAAAGGATAATTTCAACGGTTGAGTCAAGTTGCTTGTAAATAGGAGTTTTAAAGTCTTTGTTAGTTAGCTGCTTAATCGATGTTATATTTTTGGGGCTCAAGGTTACATTAAAGTTAAGGCCTCTTTTACTTACAGGTTTAAATCTTGCTAAATCCTTACCATTAATCTCTTCGCACAATTTGAGAATCTCTTCTTTTGTGGGTAAATACTGTTTTTCACTTTCTGGTGCAAACAAAACAATAACTCTATTTTCTTTTGTAAGCATGCTTCTTATGCTGCTGTTCAAATCTTCCAAAGTAATATTGTCAAGACAACTAACAGCTATGTTGTAAAATGTTTCAGGAGTTATTAGTGGATAGTCTCGAGTAAAGTTTTCGACAATTAGGTTTACCCAATCGATATTCTTAGGTTTTTTGCTCTTTTGATAATTTTTTGCAAAAGTAATTTTAGCATTTTGAACTGCTTTCTCAAGCTCTTCTTGCTCTGCTCCATAGTATGTAAGTCTTTCAACTTCATTCAATATGCCTTTTGTAGCTTTTAACATATCAGCAGGTGAGTGAGGCATTGCAGTCATGATGAAAGTTGTTTTGGCATAGTTGATTTGACTGAATACAGGCACACAATTTCTAAATGGTGCATCTTTACTTTGAGAAGCTATAGCTGTACGCTCTTTCATGATATCTGCAATTAGTGTTTTCATTACTTCTCTGTAGATTAGTTTATTAGTGGCCTTTTCTTCCGGAGTTAAATTTGGTATTTTAATAATTAATCTTGAAGAATATGATTTGCTTTCAGGGTCTGTAAGTAAACCAATTATTGGTTCTTTGTTGTCAGGAACTGTGTAAACTTCTCTTTTTGCAGGATTTTTTGCTGCAGGAATAGTGGAAAATAATGTTATAATTCTCTGCTCAATATCATTGACGTCAATATCCCCAACAACAACTACTGCTTGTAAGTCGGGTCTGTACCACTTATGATAATAGTCGACAAGAGTCTGTGGTGTAAAGTTGTTTACAACCTCCATCAAACCGATAACATCTCTTTCAGCAAATCGAGAACCTGTCTGTTCAATCTTTGAAATACCTTTCATCATTCTACTTCTTGCATCGTCTCCACGTCTCCACTCTTCACGTATTACTCCTCTCTCAGCTTCAATCTCTGCCGGTTCACATGATATATAGTGTGACCAATCGTGCAGAGCAAGCAATGCAGTATCGATTATTGTGGACCGATATGTAGGGACTGCCGAAATATTGTAGACCGTTCTGTCCATGGAGGTATATGCATTTATATTGTAGCCAAACTGAACTCCAATCCGATTGAAATATTCAAGCAAACTTTTTTTCGGAAAGTTTTTTGTCCCATTGAAAGCCATGTGTTCCAAAAAATGGGCAAGACCTCTTTGGTCATCATTTTCTTGTAAAGAACCAACATTGTGGATTATAAAAAATTCTGCCTGTCCTGTTGGGTTTAAACTTCTTCTGATATAATATGTCAAGCCATTGTCGAGTTTGCCTATTTTGATTTCAGGATCAACTGAAAGTTTTTCACTTCTGTTAAATGGCTTCTTGTCATTTGCTCCATTTTGGGCGTAGGCAGAAGATATACCCATACAAATAAAAAGGGTACAAAGTATTTTATTAAAAATTGTCATCTTGAAATATTTTTTTAATTCTATTTATTTTATAATATGCATTTCATCTATAAGATATCCGGCACCTGCATATTTGTCTATTATCCATAAAACATACCTGATATCAACATTGACACACTTATTCATCTGAGGATGAAAATATGCATCTGATGCAAGAGATTCTTTATTACCGTCAAATGCTAGTCCTATTATTTCACCATTGGAGTTCATAACAGGGCTTCCAGAATTACCACCTGTTATGTCATTATCAGTGAGAAAATTGATAAACATTTTCCCTTTTTCACAATAATTTCCCCAATCTTTATTTTCCAGAAAACCAAGCATGCGAGGTTTAATATTAAAATCATAGTTATCAGGATTGTACTTGTCCCATAGCCCCTGAGTAGTTGTTTGTGATTTACAGTGTATACCGTCTGACGGATCAAGTGGTCCGACTGTGCCATAAGTGAGTCTCATAGTAGAATTTGCATCAGGGTACTGATTTCTACCTTTATCGAGATTCATTTGGTACACGACTCTTCCATACTCTGCTTCGAGTTGATCGATACTTTCTCCTTTGCAAATTTTAGAAATAGCTTCATTAAATGGTCTTACTCCTATTGATTTACTCATCAGATTAAGAGGATCTTCTCCAAAAACAGAAACCGGCTGATCA
Organism: Rikenellaceae bacterium; assembly: GCA_003520315.1. The sequence goes on from DOVA01000252.1 coordinate 6,236, forward strand.
TTTTTTACTATTTGTCTGAATTTTTCGGGATTCGTGAAAATAGAGTTGTTAAAAATATAATCGGCCATAGCTTCACCATCATTATTAAACTGCTTTGCAAGACCGTTAATGTAGTCTCCCCTGTATAAAGGAGGCACGTTGTCTACAAATGTTTTGAGTGTATACTTGAGCATTTCGTGTTCAGCTCTCATATCACATTCTTTATAGATCTTCTCTATTTCTTTTATGAAATTAACATATTCGCGCTGTCCGACTTTGAGTGTATCAAGATTGTCTCTGTTTGACGAATTATTCAGCGAGCCTGCCTTGTTTGCAATTGCTATAAGGCCATAACCTCCTACCAAAGTGTTTTGATAATATTTTTTGATGCGTGTTATTTCTTCTGTCCCATTATATCTTGTAGATAGTTTCTGTAGAAGGCCTCCCCATTTTGCTTGTCTTTGGGAGTCACTGTCAATCCATTGTTGGAGTTCTTTCTCCCTTTCTTGGAAAATTTTTTCCACTCCGAAGCGGCGAAAGTTTATAACTTCTCCTTCCAGCATTTCCTGTAAATTTGATATTCCAAAATAATAATCTGCATATTTGAGTCTAATATTTGGATCACTTTTCATCCACTTGTTGAGAATATCAAGTTTCTCTCTCATAATTTTCACTGATATAGGATTTGTTACTTTTTCCTTTTCGTGAATGCTGAATGAACTGCTATATCTGTTTGTCCTTCCAGGAAAACCCAGGATCATGGTAAAGTCTCCATCCTTTATTCCCTTTGTGGAAATTGGAAGTACTTTTTTAGGAGAGATCGGCACATTGTCAACTGAATATGGAGCAGGTTTGCCATCTCTATTCCCATAAACCCTATACAAAGCAAAATCTCCCTTATGCTGAGGCCATTCCCAGTTATCTGTTTCACCGCCAAATGCAGCTACAGACACCGGTGGTGCACCTACAAAACGGATATCGGTATATACTTCGTAGTAGAACATATAATATTTTGATCCTCTCCACATTGAATTGCATGATGTCTCCATACCAGACTGTTTCGAATGCTTTGTTTCGATGATATTTGTAATTTTTCTCATGCCCCCTGGTATGTTGTTTTTCTTGAGTGAGTCTGAAATTTGTTTAATCTCATCCGTTACGTCTGTGACTTTTCTCAAGGAAAAGACTGATTTGCCTTTTATAGGGATTTCCTGACTGATATTCATAGCCCAGTATCCATCTTCGAGATAGTTCTTTTCAGGAGTGCTGAGTGCATGGATATCCGAATAAGCACAATGGTGATTGGTTATTAAAAGTCCCTTATCGGAAATAATACTTCCTGTACAACCAAAATCTAGTGCAACAACAGCATTGCTTACTGCTGAACCGCTTTCATCATAAATTAGTTTAGGATCCAATTTAAGGCCGGTTTTTTTCATTTGCTGAGTTAAATTTTTGTCAAGCAGATTGACAAGCCACATACCTTCATCAGCTCTTGAAATTCCGGATACAGAAAGCAGGAAAAGTATTACAAGAAATCTTGTAATTATATTATTTTTCATTATTTACTTTTTTAATTCTTGGATTATTTAGATTTTACATCATTTGGTTTGATAACAATAGTATGACCCTTTGTTTCGAATGAAAATTTTGGATCAGTCTCGCTAATCTCACCATCTTTTGATTTAACTTTCCATTTAGGTTGTGTAAGAGCAGCCCAGATTTTGTCGTCATCAAGCACAGCTTTTGAGTAAGTAATTCGGAATGCATAATCTTCATTGTCGTTAAGGACAACTGCTAAACCCAAGAATCCATCTATCATTGACAGATGGCTTGCAAGGTACGGAATGTACCTGGTAATAATTGGCTTATCGAGATTTTCATATACAATTTCATAAACAGCCTCATCCTTTCCTCCCCACTTTTCATAATTATCTTTGAAAGTCTTGTCAAATTTATACATCTGTCTTTCAAGAAACTCCCGTCTTGAAATTGTATCTATCTGATCAGACATTCCTTCATACTTGTAATCGACCTTTATAATATTTGTTTCTCCATTTTGAGCAGGCATTGCAAGCTCTTTCATCTCAACTATTGACTTGATGAAGGATTCATCAACAGGCTCGTTAACGTCCATATATAGTCTAACTGTGAGTGGGCAAGAATATTCTGTTTCCAAACCATAGTAACCTTTTTTTGTTAGACGGAACTGCATCCCGAGATAGTTTGGATCCATTTTGTCATACATCTTCTCAGTGTAAATTGTTACAACTTTGATCTGTGCTCCAACAGGAGGGGTTGCTATTTTAAATTTACCAGGTGTATAAATTGCCTCTTTTATTTTATCTGGATTAGTTTCTGAAGGGTCATAGAGAATAACAGCTTGGTGTTTTTTAACATATGTAGCTACTCCGTATACGCCCGGAACTTTCTCAAGTTGAGCCTTGAAAGCCATAGAACTTCCGTAACATTTCACAGAACGCAAGCCGTCAATTTTTGTTTTTTGAAGTTGTTCTATTTTTGATTGATCTGCCCATGTGACATCAATTGTCGGAAGTTCCCACATTGTACCCAAGAAAAATGCTGCAGCAAGTAAAATAACCGTCAATATTGCCGGAAGCCACCTTAACCCTTTCTTTTTTCCAAAAGTCAGTGCACCTTTGTCGCATGAAGCCACACACTCTCCGCAAAGTGTACAATCGACATGTTTCACATTCTCTACTT
>DOVA01000140.1 GCA_003520315.1 Rikenellaceae bacterium
TGAAAGACCTTCCACATGAAGAGTGCTGGGTATTATATCTGAATAGAGCAAACAGATTGATATCCAAAGAAAGAATCAGCATCGGAGGTGTCTCTGCTACAGTAATTGATGTTAAAATAGTTATTAAAAGTGCTCTTGAAAAACTTGCCAGTTCACTAATTCTTGTACATAACCATCCTTCCGGTAACTTACAACCCGGCGAACACGACAAGATGCAGACCAAAATCTTGAAAGAGGCAGCTGCGTTATTTGATATTGCACTTCTGGATCATCTGATTATTGCAGGAGATGAATATTTCAGTTTTGCTGATAACGGAATAATCTGATTATTTTATACCTTTGGCCAAATTGAAAAATACATGAGAATCGTTAATATAGGAGAACAGAATTCAATTCTTAACAACTTCATAGCTGAAATTAGAGATCGAATCATACAAAAAGACAGTCTCAGGTTCAGAAGAAATTTAGAAAGAATTGGAGAAATCTTTGCTTACGAAATAAGCAAAGAATTGGAATATACTACAAAAAGTATACAGACACCTTTAGGGGTTGCTGCTTGCAACACTCTTTCCGATTCACTTATACTTGCAAGCATAATAAGAGCAGGCCTACCTCTTCATAATGGCTTGCTCTCTTTTTTTGATGCTTCACAGAATGCATTTGTTGCAGCTTATAGAAAATACGGAAAAGACAATAAATTTACTATTCAGATAGAATACGCAAGTACTCCTTCTGTCGAAGGGAAAGTACTTATTCTTACAGATACAATGCTTGCCACCGGTTCATCAGTAGTACTTGCATATAACAGACTTTGCGATATTTCCAAACCAAAGCACAGTCATATTGTCTGCCCCATAGCAAGTGTATATGGTATTGAATACCTATCCAAGCATCTTCCTCATAAAGAGACTACACTTTGGGTAGCAGCAGTAGATGAAGAACTTACAGTCAAATCTTATATAGTGCCCGGATTAGGAGATGCAGGAGACCTTGCTTACGGAAGTAAACTGTAAACCACTTCACCTCCTATAATTGTCATAATCACCTTTGTGGAAAGTACTTCTTTTTTGATAACTGTCATGAGATCCCTGTCAAGCAGGACAAAATCTGCGTATTTCCCTTTTTCGATGCTGCCTTTCACTCTCTCTTCAAAAGTCGCTTTTGCCGGCCAGATTGTCATAGATCTAATGGCCTCTTCTTTACTCAGGGCGTTTTCCATCTGGAAGCCTTCATCAGGCTTAAAATCTGCATTTTGTCTATAGACAGCGGAAAAAAAAGTAGCTATAGGGTTAACCTTTTCTATTGGAAAATCTGTTCCAGAGGGCAACCAGCCAAGCTGACTGAGAAGTGACTTATATGCATATGCATATTTTATTCTTTCACCCAATCTGTCAACTGCCCACAACATATCTGATGTTGCATGAGTTGGTTGTACAGATGGAATAACTGAATATTTTCTAAAAAGACCAATATCTTCAGGATCAACAACCTGAGCATGTTCAATTCTCCATCTTCTGTCGTTCTCTCCCTTCAATATAGACCCATAAATTCCAAGAGCTTCCTGATTAGCAAGATCTCCGATACAATGTGTGGCAACTTGAAATCCTCTTTCAAAAGCCCATTTACAATATTCTTTAAGATTTTCCTCACTAGTGACTCTTATTCCTGAGGTACTTGAATCATCCGAATATGGTGATTTCAATAATGCTCCCCTTGAACCGAGAGCTCCATCCACATACAGCTTCAAAGTACCTACCCTGAATCGCTCTTTTTGGTATGGTTTCTTGAAATAATTAAGATTTTCATCATTAGCTGTAAGCCATACATCAGATCTAATTCTTAGTTTGGAAAGAGAATAAAGCGAGTCCATCACAAGTATTCTTGAAAGCTCCTCCTCGGCATCAGAAACAGAAGTAAGACCATTCTTAAAACATTCTCCTTCTGCAGCCAGTATGACATTCTCCAACACACTGCCGCTAAGTTTTGGAAGAGCGTTTTTTATTCTATCTGCCGTATTCTCCAGAAACAGCCCCGTAAACTTTCCATTTCTGATTAATGCCTCTCTCTGTGGTATTGAAGGGTCTCCGGGTATTAAACCGGCCATTTTTATTGCAGCACTGTTTGCTATAACTGCATGAAAATCTATCCTTGTAAGAACCACGGGAATATCAGGAAAAAATATGTCTAGCTTTTCATTTGAAGGAAATGACTTACTATGCCATAGATTTTGATCCCAGCCTTCACCAATGATAAAGGACGTAAGATTATTTGTCCTGAAATTTCTAAGCCTCTCAACAATTTCATCAAAGGATGTGGCTCCTCTTAAATCACATTTCAACATCCCCTCTCCAAGACTTATAAAGTGACAATGAGCATCATTAAATCCAGGGTACAGATACTTACCCTTAAGATCTATATATTTATCGGCTCTGTAACTGTTAAGAATCTCATCGTCGCTTCCAGTAGCCACAATCAGCCCATTTTTAACTGAAACAGCATTACATTTTGAGAACATTGAATCAACAGTATATACTTCAGCATTATAAAGTATAAGGTCAACTTTATCTTTCATCTGACATGAAGAAATTATGAGTGCGAAAAAGGTTGTTAAAAACAGATTTTTGTTCATTAAATGATAGTATTTAAAGCTCCTTTCTGAGTCTTGCAATAGGAATATTAAGCTGTTCTCTGTATTTTGCTACTGTTCTCCGCGCAACTTTATAGCCTTTTTTTGAGAGTACAGTTACAAGCTCCTCATCGGTTAGAGGATGTTTTTTATCTTCCTGTTTTATACTCTCCATGAGAATGTTCTTAATCTCTTTGGTTGACACATCCTCTCCACTCTCTGTAACAAGTCCCTCAGAAAAGAAATATTTTAACGGAAAAATTCCAAAGTGAGTTTGAATATACTTACAGTTCACGACTCTCGAAATAGTCGAAATGTCAAGGTTAGTCTTCTCTGCAATATTTTTGAGAACCATGGGCCTAAGCTTGGTCTCATCTCCATCTATAAAATAGTCGTGCTGAAATTCAATAATGGCATTCATGGTATTTTGCAGAGTATTATGCCTCTGCTTTATAGCCTCGATAAACCATTTAGCCGAATCCAACTTTTGCTTGACAAATGTGGCTGCTTCCTTGCCGGACTTACTGCCGGACTTGGTCGAAGCAAGTAACAAGTCAGCATACCGCTTGTTAACTTTCAACTCTGGCACTGAAAATCTCGGCATCGTCATAACCAACTCTCCGTCTTTCAGCTCAAGTACGAAATCAGGCACTACTTGTTGAGACTGCTCATTGTATGAATCATCAATCTGACCTCCGGGCTTTGGATTTAACTTCAATATTTCATCTATTGCAGATTTTAACTGTTCTTCAGTTATTGAAAGTTTGGCAATGATCTTCTGATAGTGCTTTTTTGTAAACTCGTTAAAATGGTCTGAAATTATTTTTTCAGCCAATTGTTTCTCCGGAGTTTTATTTTTAGCTCTTAACTGCAAAAGAAGACACTCTTGCAAATTTCTTGCACCAACACCAACAGGCTCAAATTCCTGAATCTTGGACAAAATCTGCTCCAGTTCCCTTTCATTGGTTGTTATCCCGAGCCTGAAAGAAATATCATCGACCAATGAATCAAGATCTCTGCGTAAATAGCCGTCATCATCCAGGCTACCGATAATAAAACGTGCAATATTCCTTTCTCTATGGTCCATCTGACTGTATCCCAATTGAGATATAAGATTCTGATGAAAGCTTTCTTTAACCGAGAAAACATTGTATTGTGGCTTAAGGTCTTTACCCTGATTATTGGCATAGAGTTTATAAGATGGTATCTGCTCGTCTGTGCTGTATTCGCTTAAGGAGATGTTTTCGGAACTTGCTTCTTCTGTATCATCACTATCCACAGCCTCGTCCAGAACAGGATTCTCTTCAAGTTCCTTTTTAATCCTCTGTTCAAGTTCAAGGGTGGGAAGCTCCAGCAGTTTAATTGTCTGTATCTGTAATGGAGAAAGTTTCTGTACTAATTTCTGCTGTAAACCTTGTTTTAACATATTCCTGGAGCGTTTATGCAAAGATATGATTTTTCTTTAACTTCGCATCCTGATACAGCGCTATTCTATGAGCACAGATAATACCAACTTGCGGGTAGATGTAAGATCAGTAATAAAATTCAAAAATCCTGATCTTCTGAGATATATACCCGGATTTATAATTGACTGGGTAGAGAGACTAATCTGTCAAGATGAAATTAATAATATTCTTGACAAGTATGGTAATCTTAAAGGCGTTCCTTTTGCAACTGCCACACTTAGGGAGTTAAATGCGACATACAGTGTTTCGGGAATAGATAAAATAGCTAATAAAGGGCGCTATATTATTGTCTCCAACCATCCTCTTGGAGGATTTGACGGAATAATACTAATGGATATTTTCGGTAACTATTTTGATAATAAAATACGTTTTGTGGTAAACGATTTACTTTCTGCAGTAGAGCCATTAAAACCAATTTTTTTGCCGGTCAATAAGTTCGGTAAGCAAAGTGTAGAAATTGCAGAAAAAATACATCAGGAATATGCCTCTGATAATCAAATAATAACATTCCCCGCAGGATTGTGTTCAAGATTAATCAATGGCAGAATAATAGACCTAGAATGGAAAAAAAGCTTTGTTAACCAGGCTATTAAATATAAAAGAGATATTATCCCTATCTATTTTGACGGTAAAAATTCAAACTTTTTCTACAGGTTTGCTAATATTAGAAAAAAACTTGGTATTAAATTTAATTACGAACTCATATTGCTTCCTCGTGAAATGTTTAAGCAACGCGGTGGTAAATTCAATATTTATATAGGCGATCCAATTCATTGCGAAGAACTTGCTCATAATGGAACACCTGCTGAATGGACAGCAAAGATAAGAAAAACAGTTTACTCTCTAAAGCCTTTAANNACCTCCTGTTGATAGAAAACTCATAATTGATGAGCTTACAAGTGACAAGTTTATTCGTCATACCAGAAAAGGAGACAACAGACTTTACGAAGTGACAGCACATGATTCACCACATACTATGAATGAAATAGGCCGCCTCAGAGAGATTGCTTTCAGACTATCCGGCGGAGGAACAGGCCTGTCAGTAGATATTGACAGTTTCGACACCAATTCTTTTACACCTTATAAACAACTAATTGTATGGGATCCTAAAGATCAGGAAATTATTGGTGGCTACAGATACATTCATTGTGCAGGATTGGATATTGAAAAAATGGCCACACATGAACTTTTCGAATTTTCAGACCAATTCAAAAAGGATTATCTTCCTTTCACCATAGAACTTGGGAGATCATTTATTCAGCCAAATTATCAAGGTACAAATATTAGACACAAAGGTCAATATTCTCTTGACAATTTGTGGGACGGATTGGGAGCACTTTTAGTAAAATATCCTAAAATCAAGTACTTCTTTGGAAAGGTAACAATGTATACCACTTATAATCAGCGTGCAAGAAATATACTCCTAACTTTCTTAAACACATTTTTTCCTGATAACGAAGGCCTCGTAAAACCATACAAACCCCTTGAGTTTGACTCTGAAAACCCCTATTACAAAGAACTTTTTAACCCTAAAGACTACAAGGAATCTTATAGGGTCCTTTCAAAGGAAATAAGGTTACTGGGAGAAAATATACCTCCCCTCATTAACTCCTATATGAACCTGAGTCCAACTATGAAAGTCTTTGGAACATCTATTAATGAAAGCTTTGGAGGAGTTGAGGAAACTGGCATACTTATAAATATAAACCAAATATATCCTGAAAAGATTGAAAGACATGTTTCACCAATACTTCAAATTGCGAACAAACTTAAGTCGACATGGTGGAATGTCACAAAACCAATCATATCTACGATAAAGAACGAAGGACAACAAGATGCTGAAAAAAAGAAGAATGTTCAAAAGAGTAATAATGTTAGAAAAATAGTAAGGAACATTACAGAAAAACCTTTAACTCCAAAGAATAAAAAAGGTAGGAAAAGCAGTACTGGATCTAAAGATAGCAGTACTGAACCGGAGGATAATTAATTACTTCTTTTACCAGAAAAACAGAACGATACATCCCCTCTATCCTCTTCAAAAGTTGCATGGCTTCTGATTTCGTCCTAAAGTCACCAACAGTAACCTTGAAAAAAGGTTTTCCATATGAAGCATAGGCTCTTATATCGGGAAATTGAGAGGTAAACTGAGTTACAATTGCTTCTGAACGACTTCTTGCATCCTGCTTGTTGTCGAAATATATTCTGACTCTATAACCATATATTTTCCTTTCTGAAGAATTGGAAATATATGTTAACAAAAGCGATTCTATACTCTGGGATTGCTCTATAGTCACAAGGTTCCCCGAAGGTCCGGGTTCTTTTAATAATGCAAAAATATTTCTGTTTAGCAAGGTGGAATCGAGCAGCAAGGAGCCTTTATGCACAAAAACGGTATCTTGTCCCTTGACAATTTCCTGAGAATAGGAAATTAGTACTGCTGAAACAATTACAAAAAGAGTTACTGTAATTCTCTTCATAATTTATAATCTATTAATCAGGTTTTTAAGGGGTATGTCCTTATATCTGAGTATTTTTTTACCTCCTCTTGCATTCTTGAAAACTAATTTTGTCGATAATTTAAAATCCTCGACTCTCCATTTTTCAATGTTTAATCCCATCGACAGCAAAGGTAGAGGATCAACCAGAAGCGCATTTATTTCAATTTTACCACTTTTAACACTTCTTGGGAGAAGTGTATCTGGCCTGACAACTTCGCGTTGTGCGAAATCAACTCCTTTCCGAGTAATAATCCCATTGCCCGAAGAGAATATAATTGTAGAAGAAGTCGGATTGCTGATTATATAACTGAGTTCAATATTTGCCTTAGAAGTGCTGACAAATTTGAAGCTACTTAATTGTACGGATTTGATATCCACATTCCTGTAATTTGTACATCCATTGGCTGCCAAAATAACTATCAATACAACTGTCAGAAATTTCTTCATCTCATTTCAGATTATCTGCAAAGGTATAAAAAAGGCTATATTTGCAGTACAAAATGTAAATATGCCCAACAAATATCATTCCGTAAGACCACTATTTAATAGTAGTTTGCCTCAGCTTTTCATCGAGACTTATGGCTGTCAGATGAATGTTAACGACAGCGAAGTTGTTCTTTCGATACTTCAGGAAGCCGGCTATGCTCTTTGCAATAAAATTGAAGATGCCGATCTTATCCTCGTAAACACTTGCTCAATAAGGGATAACGCCGAACAAAGAATCTGGGGAAGACTTGAACACTTCAAAACAATGAAGAAAAAAAAATCAAGCCTGACTATCGGGATATTGGGATGTATGGCAGAAAGACTGAAAGAGGAGTTGCTAAATCATCCTGCGGTTGATCTGGTGGCAGGGCCTGATTCATATCGGGATCTCCCCAAACTGCTTGTCCAGATAAGAGAAGGCAACAAGCAGATAAATACAATCCTGTCTCAAGAAGAGACCTATGCAGACATAACTCCTGTGAGAATGGACCCAAATGGTGTAAGTGCATTTATCTCAATAATGAGAGGATGTAACAATATGTGTACCTATTGTGTAGTCCCCTACGTGAGAGGAGGAGAGAGAAGCAGGGATCCTGAGAGTATTGTCCGTGAGGCCACCGAACTATACGAAAATGGATATAAGGAGGTAACTCTTCTTGGGCAGAATGTCGATTCATACCAATGGGTTGACAAAGATAATCCTTTAAAAACCACCAATTTTGCACAACTTCTCGAAAAAGTCGCTCTAATAAGCCCAAAATTAAGAGTACGCTTTTCTACTTCACATCCCAAGGATATGAGTAATTCTGTCTTATACACCATGGCTATGTACGATAATATTTGTAAGCACATTCACCTCCCTGTCCAGTCCGGGAGCGACTCTGTTCTTTCAAGGATGAATAGGAAGTATACCAGAAATGAATATCTTGAGAGAGTAGCGATGATCCACAAGATAATACCAGACTGCTCCATCAGCACCGATATTATTGCCGGCTTCTGTGGCGAAAGCGAGGAAGATCATGAGCATACCATGTCATTAATGAGAGATGTGGAATTTTATACCGCTTTTATGTTTCAATACTCCGAAAGACCAAACACTAAGGCAGCCAGGCGTTATAAAGATGATGTTCCTTCCAATGTAAAAAACAGGAGACTGAATGAGATAATAAAACTTCAAAATGAATTGTCACTCGCAAGCAATCAGAAAGACTTAGGCAAAGTATTCGAAGTTTTAGTCGAAGGAACTTCAAAAAAGTCCAAATCAGAACTGTGTGGCAGAAACCAACAGAATAAAATGTGCGTATTCCCTGCAGACGGACATCAAAC
>DOVA01000177.1:0-958 GCA_003520315.1 Rikenellaceae bacterium
GCGCTCAAGCAGATCGCCGCTTCCCAGCTCCGGCTTAGCTTTGCGTTATGTGACGATGAAGTTGAACAAAGGAAGAATCCTCAGAATGGAGGTTGACGATGCGTAAATTGTACTTGTTATCTTTGTCTATGGCTATTATTCTACTCCTCGGCAATTATTGTCTTGCTCAGGGTCAGGGATATGATGAAGCAAAATCGTATCTGCTCAAAGTCTTCAATGATGCATATGTCAACCCCCAAAACAACGCCAAAATACAGAATAGGTTCAATATAGACAACTGCAACATGACTTTCACCTCGACAATCGATGGTTCAGTATCCGAGCGACAATCTTGTGAAATGAAGCATCTAGACCGTAACCGAGTTGAAGGCGGTACAGGAATGATAAACATATGGACAACTAACCAAGAAAGAAGGGTCACGGTGTCCTCGCTGAAAAATAAGTACTGGGCAATGACCCTGAGTTATGACAAAAGCAAGTATTCTGACAACAAAATCATAGCGAGCCTCAAGAAGGTTATTGCCGGATGCAAAAAGGAAGGGGCAAAAGAAAGTGGAGACAAGACTGGTAGTGCAAAAACCAAAACAGTCCGAGAAACCACAGAAAAAGGTAGCAATCCGTCGCTCACCGGTATTCAGAAGAGAGAAGCCTTTGCAGCAATTTACGACCAAAACCTGTCATCGAAGGGTCTTGCCCACTCAGTTAGAAGTGCGGGAGATGACCACTCCACGCTGGTAATCAACAAAATCAAAATGAGCGAGGATCTCATAAACGGGATCATGAGAGATGGGGCATTTCTGGCTAAACTCAGAAAGATTGGGTTCAAAACAATTAAGTTTTGTGAGCCATCATTTCAAGGTGGGAGCAATTGCCAGTCATTTTCGCTAAAGTGAAAGAACCCACATAACCATGCGCCTGCAGCCGACGCAAAAAGCCGGGGCTGAGCCGGTGCCCCTTC
>DOVA01000177.1:981-2793 GCA_003520315.1 Rikenellaceae bacterium
TTCGCGGCGGCTCAGCCCCGGCGTTGGGCATAATTACACTAGAGAGACACAGGAGGCAGGTATGGCAATTTGGAAATCATATAGAATTGTAGACGTTATTGCGGATATTGAAGATGAAAGGTTTGTTCTTCCTGTGATCCAACGGCGACTTGTGTGGGATGAAGAAAAAATGGAGCTATTGTTTGATACCCTGCTAAAAGGTGATTCCTTTGGTGGTATCATGGTAATTGAAGAAGAAAAAGACAGCAAACCGCTCTTTAGTTATAGGCCATTCACAAAGGACGGAAACATCATTAGCTCGCGACAAGTCGAAAAGCTTCCTCAGCTTCAGAGCTTTGTAATTGATGGACAACAGAGGTTGCAATCATTTTACATTGGCTTGAAAGGAAGTATCAACGGCAAGGTGCTATATTTCGACCTATACTGTGATTTTAATTCTGAATTTGAGTTCAAGTTTGAAAATGATACTGCAAAACTACCCAAACAATCCAAAGAGAACCCTGACAGAACCATACCAGAGCACAACTGGTATTTGGCAAGTGGCCTTCTTAGAAGACTTAAAGATACTAATGATGAAGACCAAGTAGCAATGGAGATCATTAAAGCTCAGATTATCACCGACGAAATCAAGAAAGTCCACATAACCAAAAACGTCAAAGCTTTCTATAAGAATATCATTACGGCAGAGACGTTGGGTGTTTCAAAGGTTGTAGTAAACAAGACATTCGAAGAAATCGCAAATCGCCAAAGAATAGTTGAGCTATTCAGGAGGCTGAATGATGGTGGAACCAAACTTTCATCCTTTGAAATAGTAGCTTCGATTTTAAAAGGGTATTCCTGGGAAATGGAAGGCTTTTTGGAAGAAACTCTAATAAACTATGATGACATTGGTCTCTCCCAGGACAATCTGATAAAATTGATTTTCTTACTCCAAGACAATCACAAGAAAGAAATGTCTTCTATTGAGGCCAAAGATGCTGAGTTCGCCATTAACAACAAAGAAAGGATTAAGTGCACACTGAAAAGTCTTAAGGATTTCTTATCTCATTCTGAACTTTACCATTACTACAAGGATGGAAGCAGATCATTTATTCCCTTGTTTTTTATTGCTTATCATCTTTTCCATAAGAATATTAATAATGAACAACTCAAATCATTTTTCGATAATTTTGATGCTGGTAACCCTGACTTTCCCAAAATGACAAGATGGATTTATCACTCTTTAGTCAATGGTGTATTTAGAAGTAAAGGGGCTGGCTGGATTCCATATAAGACAGGAATAAGAAAAATACTCGAAGAAATACAAAATCATAAAAATGCGGAATTCCCCGTTGATAGGCTGTTTCAGGTATATCTCAAGCATCCGCTTACTTTTTCCGCAAGTTATAATACTGTCAATCTTGACCAATTAGAAAGCTCCTTCTTGTTTTATCTAATGTATGACCGAAAACAAACGATACGACTGCAAGATATTGATCACATTATTCCAAAATCGATTTTGGAAGTGAAGGGTTATGACTGGACGAAGATTAACAGTATAAGAAATTTCCAACTACTGGACTTTGGAACAAACAGGTGGGAAAAAAATGCCAAGCCTTTCAATGTCTGGGTAAATAACACTTCCTTTGTTGCCGACAAACCCACTTATGTTAAGAGACATCTTATACCATCGAACGAATCATTGTGGGATGAAAGCAAGTTTGATGATTTCTTGGCAGAAAGGGAAAAGCTCATCTTTGCTCAGTTGGCAAAATATGTTCAATAGGTTGCCCAACCAAGGCCCTGAACGAATCTATTCACACCCGTAAGGAG
>DOVA01000155.1:0-165 GCA_003520315.1 Rikenellaceae bacterium
CCTCATCATGTTCTGCCTCGGGATCTACCAGAGACACACCTGCCCCCATCCGGATATCGACTGCGGCCATTACTGCTTCCACAACAGCTTTCAGATCGCCAGCGTAGCCGAATACCGCGGCAAGAGCCTTCGCTTTCTCTTCTACCACCGTCTTGGAAGGTGCTT
>DOVA01000155.1:188-4239 GCA_003520315.1 Rikenellaceae bacterium
ATTTTCTAACTCGTTAACGTTCATCAGAATTCCTTTGAAATAAAATTTTCAGCAGTCTCCATGCAGTTTTCAAACAAACGGGTAGAGCGAATTATTTCCCTGAAAACCTCTGCATCAACCTCTCCCTGGCTGAAGAGGACCTCTTTGAAGTTTTTTAATCGTTCCAGTATTTCATTTTCCTCAAGAATATTCTGATATGATGCCTTTGGATGGGTGGAAAAATCCGAGTAGATCATTTCAACCGGTAGGGATGATGCAGCTGACTCGAGAATCATGGAAAAGAGTCTGGTCCCGGATTCATTAAGCAGGGTGCGCATCTGGCATATCAGGGGGTGATCATGGTTCAGCGAATACCGTATGTTTCCCTGATCGGCGTATCTTTCCCAGAAAGGTGACCTATGTTCTTCAAATAGTTTTTTACCCCGCCCCCTGTGTACCGTTGTACTCCTGTTCGTGATCTCACTGAGTATTTGCCGCAGCCGTTCCCGGACTGCATGTGGAGGTCGTGCTCTTGATTTCTTGATATCTATTGTCCAAGCTTCATCCATGGCATGGGAGAAATCTATCTGTACTCGCGCAAGTTTTGTTGCCTCCCCTTTTGGAATGAGCCTGAACCAGTCTCCCCATGCCATGAGTCGGCCATTTCTATAGATGTATGCTCCCTGATTTGAAATAAAATCACCACGATTCTGGTAAAAATCGTATTCTATGGCAGAGAGTCTGCTGTGGTGTGGAAGAATATACGGTTGTAAGCGTACCGTGGATTGGCCGACCCTGATTACTTCCTCAGGCATCACTTGGGTAGCCCCGTTTTTTCTACAAAAAGGGTCAAAAGCTTCGACAGGATGGCCATTAATGGTTAAGGAAATCTTTTTCCTGTCCTTTACTTCACCCGCGAGAAATCTGTGGAAAACAAGTGACAGGTGTTTTTCAAGAATATCAAGCTTTTCATTCACAATTTCATCCCTGATGTCTCCCGTTTTGTCTTCAAAAAGTATATCAAGAATCCGCCATATCACCACTGTACCTGAACCTTCAAGATGGTCTGCAAAAGGCTCCAAGGCTATTTCAGTTGGTTCAAGAATGCTTATAATCCAATCGTCTTTAGAACTGACAAGATCCAGATCCCACACAGCACCATTTAGTTTACTATCCTTTGAGCTGATAACGGTGAGGCGTTTGCATTGAGAGAAGGAAGCAGTTTTCAGGCCAAGTCCAAAACGGCCGAGGTCATGATCATCTCTGCTTTTCCCTGGATTGGCAGAGCCGTGACGCATTGCGGATAAAAGTTCGTTGATGTCCATTCCTTTGCCATCATCAATGATAGCAAGAGATGGATTTTCAGCAGAAAGATTGCAGATGATATTTATTTTGCTTGATTCAGCGGAAATGCTATTGTCGATAAGGTCGGCTACTGCAGTTTCGAGGGAATATCCAAGATCCCGCATTGATTGGGATAGAGAAGCGGCACTGGGAGGGAGGCTGTGTTCTCGGGCCATTTACTACTCCTACTGCTCTGTCAAAATTGCCAAGGCTAACGAACGAACCTTGTTTTTCCGATGGTAATTATCTTCTTATCAATTCGTCTATTATGGTTGTTCTGAATCTAATAATCTGTATTCAAAAAAAGTAGATTATTTCAGGTATTGATTTGCTGGTTAGCAATTGAGAGTTAACAGCTTGTATAATTTCCAAATTGCAATTAATTAAGATGAATTATTATCTATTTAATCCTATTGTTTAAGAATGTCTCAATTTTAATTAATACACTTTCTAAACTAGCTTTGATCTCACACTCCCAAAGGACGAGTGGAAGCCACCCTTCATTCAGAAGAAGCCTGTAATTATTTTTGTCACGATCAATAGTATCATTGAATTTTTTAAACCAAAAATCAGTATGAGATTTTGGGTTGTATGAAAATTTACAATCACGATGTCTGTGCCAGAAACAACCATGAATTAAAATAACAGTCTTGTATTTAGGAAGGACGATGTCTGGTGTCCCTGGCAAATTTTTATCGTGCAATCTAAAACGGTATCCCATTTTGTGGAGTGAGGATCTAACTAATATTTCTGGTTTTGTATTTTTTCCTTTTATTTGAGACATGTTCCAACTACGTCTATCTTTAGAAATCGTATCCATAATTAATAAATCACTAAGCTCTTTTTGCTATATCGTATACCACCTCAGCAATTTGAGCGGCAAGCAGAGGTGGGACTGCATTGCCAACTTGGGAGTATTGCTCAGTTCGTGGACCTTCAAAAAAGTAATTATCAGGAAAGGTCTGCAGTCTAGCAGCTTCACGAACAGTTAGACTTCTGCATTGTGCGGGGTCGTAATGTATATAATAATGTCCATCTTTGGAAATATGGCTCATTATAGTTGTGGCTGGTTTTGATTCCAATTGTACTCTGAATCGATCTGAAAAATTCCCTGATCTTTTTGCTTTGTGTACGTTTTTGTGTGCAGGCCATAATTTCCGGGGGAATTCAGGTAAAGTTGGGGATCTTTCATAAACTTCTGCAAAACAGGAAGCATACATATACCTGTGGAGGTCACTTGGCATATGAGCTTTTGAGATATGGTTGCAAACACCTTTTAATTTCGAATCTAGGAACCATTCTCTTCTGTATTTGCAGGTTGCATTATAGCGTACAAACTCTCCTCCTCTTTCATATTTCTTTGAAACATCAAGGCCACCTAAAGCTACACATATACAGTCCCATACTTCCTGATCAACTTGATCATTTATTTCGTTGAATAAATGACCTTCAATGATTTCCGACAATCTCTTATCCCAAGTTTCTCTTGTGTCTGATTCCCTTGAAAGTCCGCTCCTGATCTTTGGGAGACCTTCAAGTACTTGATTGGCGGAAATTTGTTTGTGAGGGGTTAGGTTTTTGGGTAATAATCCCCACAAATCTTCTCTAATTCCAAGAAGAATCAATCTGTGTCTTGTTTGAGGTATACCGAAATTCTCACTTTGGATAAGAAAATCAGATGGGGAAAATGTAGATTGACTGTTATCGAATGGAAAAGAAGTTTGATTTACTAGAGAATAAATTTTGTATTTGTATCTTTTTTCGTTATTTTCGTAACTATTGATATTTTCAAGAGCGGAAAGAGGATTGTGAAGATCTTGAAGAATGTGATCAAAAATTTTACCTCCATTAACTTTTGCTGACAAAAGACCTTTTACATTCTCCATCACAAAAAGTGATGGCCAGTGTTTGGAAATGATTCGAAGATACTCTTGATAGAGGAAATGTCGATTGTCTTTTTCTGGCACATACCCTTCAATTCCCTTATTTCTGGAGCGTCCAACGGTTGAATATGCCTGACAGGGGGGGCCTCCTATTAAAATCCATCTTTTTGTATTTCCAAGTGCTTTGAAAATTTTTTCATCAATTTTCTCTGAAGGAAAATTGTCAGAACCAAGTTCTGCATGTAAAGCTTCATTTTTGGCTGCCGAAGCTTCTTTTATAAATTTATTAAATAATTGATCACGAGATATTTCTTTGCGGAGGTATTCATAGTACGCATCTGGAACATCGTTCGATGGAAATTGTCTGAAGAAACTTCTTAACTCTAAGGTACGATGAGCATATGGATCTTTTTCGATAGAAAGACAGACGTTGAATACTTTTTTCTCATTAGAACAATATGATGAAAAACCCTCTGCGAGCCCACCTGGGCCAGCAAAGAGATCAATCACAGGGATAACCGAATTATATAACTTCATTATAAGAAAATCTTAAAACGATATATTGAAAAAAATATACAACAACATGTGAAACGAATCTTGTTTTAGATTATCACATTTAAAATGCATCTTAAAAAAGAGAATTTAGTAAAAGATACATATAGTAAGGCTAATATGATGAACAATTTTTAACAACTAATATCATACGACATGCTGCTGTCTGCATCTTTTTTATTACCGCTCTAGCGGACGACCAGGACCGAGCATGGTGCCGTCTGCAGCACCCGGTGGGTGACGCTGCCGACCACCAGGCTCGCCAGGTTGCTCAGGCCGCGCGACCCCATGAC
>DOVA01000127.1 GCA_003520315.1 Rikenellaceae bacterium
ATTTTGATTGGAAAACAGTAACTGAAATAAACTGTTCCATACAGGTGCAGTCAGTTTCCGGTATAAGTGATGCTGCACCAAGAACTATTAAGATTTTTAACTCCCCTCTACTTAATTCGTCTGCATTAATAGCTTCGGGAGCAGCAAAACCAGGATTTCCCTATTCAGTCAGTTTAACTTTGCCTGTTGCCGCCAAAACAATCTATATACAGGAAATACTCCCAACAGGTTCAAGTACGGTTCAAAGCGCTGACGTTACCTCAAGCAGTTTGAATTTTACATTTACAAAGTCAGGCATGGCTTCTTTTGGAGCTCCTCTGATGGTTGGAGACGATCCTGTCCCTCCGGTAAACATTCCTTCCAATTTTGACGTAACACTCAATACTTCTTCCAGTGGCACTTTAAGTGGATTTAATTCTGGAGAAAGCAGTGCATATGGCAACAAATACAAAGCTTACTATCTGCCCGCGGGCGTTACAAATAATAGTATCACTGGTCTAAATGGCTGGAATAATCATCTTGTGTTGTATGTAGCAGGTAAACTGACATTATCGGATTTCAGTATAGATCAGGGTTCTTTGTTTATTCTGGATGGCGGCATTGTTGAAATACCTAAATTTTCTCTTTCTGCACAAACTGCTACTGATATTCCTGCTATATATATTGCTCCCGGCGGAACTCTGTCACTGACAAGTACTAACAAGAATTCGGAAACAAGTGGCTCATCATACATTATTAATAGAGGAAACATCACCTCAGCGAGAAACGTTACTTTTTCAAATTCTTCAACATTTTACAATGTTGGCACTATAAACCTTAGCTCAACCAAGCCAAATTTCAAGCCTACACTCAATTTTACAAACAACTCAATATTATATAACAGTGGTACCATCAATACATATACTTTAGATCTTACCTCTGCAGTTACTGTTACCAACACCTCCAGTGGAAAGATCTCAGTCAAGGAATACTCACAAACCAACAATAATATTTTAGATAACTATGGAGAGATAGCAGCAGAAAAAACTTTTACAACATCCTCCGGTACTCAAATCAATAATTATTGTCACATAACTGCGAATGCGGTATCTTTTTATGGAACAACTGTGAACATGTTTAGTGGTTCTCTTTTCCACTGCCAATCTCTAACACCAAACAACACATCATTAAATATGAATGGGGGAAGCATCTTTTTAGTTGACGGAAATGTCTCAGGCGTTTTTAATCTTTCATTGAATAATACTACATCAACTTTTTCACTTTTCAAATGTCTCGGGAATTTTACTAACGGTATGACTTCGTCTGTTGGGGCAGGAACTTGCAGTGTAAGCGGCAAGATTGATTTTGTGCTTGCCCCTCTTGTAAGGNNTCAGGAATAAATGGAATAGACAGATTTGCGCCTGTATTTTCAAATGGTGCATTGCTTTCAAATACACAAACTCAAAACATAGTTGCTACGGTTTGTAATTTAGGCCTTGGACAAATTTCCGGAGGAGGGTCATCAGATCATGATGGTGATGGAATACCTGAAGGCACAGACTTTGATGATAATGATCCAGATGTGGCTTTTGTATCTTACTTTCCGGCCGAGGGTACATGGGGGACGATTGCTTTTGAAGATTTGTGGCCTGAAAAAGGAGATTATGACGTTAATGATCTTGTGATGGATTTCCGAATATGTACATACTCAAATGCCTCAAATCTGGTGACAAAACTTAAAATTGACTATAATGTTCGAGCAAGTGGAAGTACATATGTCTTAGGGTGCGCATTCCAGCTTGACCAGGTATTGGCTTCACAGGTTCAATCTGTTACAGGACAAACTTTAGGATCCGGCAATTTCTTCACAACAGCATCTAATGGTGCAGAGGCAGATGTAAATCTTGCGGTTATCCCTTTATTTAACAGCCAGAGAGACCTCTTAAGTTATAGTGGCTTCTTAAATACCGATACAAATATTGCTTACATTAACACACCAGATTATGCTGTCACAGTAAAATTTTTAGAAGGTCTATCTCAATCCAAATTTTCAGTAAGTAAGATTAATTTCTTCATAACAGCCAATTCAAGAGGAAGAGAAATTCATCTTCCAGGTTACACCTATACAACTAAGTTCCTCACATCTCTTACAAATGGAGCATCGCTATATCCCGGAGATGTATTTAAATTTATCGACGGCATGATGTGGGGTTTAATGATTCCTCAAA
Organism: Rikenellaceae bacterium; assembly: GCA_003520315.1. The sequence continues at coordinate 2,208 of DOVA01000127.1, forward strand.
CTTTCAACTATCCTGTCGAGAGAGCTGCTATTTATAATGCTTACACTCATTTTGCCGAATGGGCCACATCAGGAGGCACTTCCTTTGCAGATTGGTACTCTCTGCAAAACGGTTATATTAATGAAAGCTTAATATATTAAAGACCCTATCATATCTTCATGATATTGGACAAAGAAGCCGCCCAATAATTGCCTAATCCGTGTCCTTTTGCTTTGCCTTCCACCCTGTCGGTAAAAAGAATTCTCTTTGTTTTGGCGTTAAAACAAACTACAACAAATCTGCCTACAGCATCCTGCTTGTTAAGCATCTCGGCAACATAAAGAACACCATATCCGGTATCTTTGCCAGTATTAAAAGATTTAATAAGAGAAGCTATGTCTTGATCAGAAAGTTTAAACTGCTTGTTATAAGTACTCATGCTGCTCCCGTCCATTACGCGGCTTCTGTAAATGGCCTCATCAATATTTACATTACTGTAACTGTCAAACTTTTGCCTTTTTAGTTCCGCTGAGTTATCCAACTCATGTGCATATTTGATAAAAAAGTTTGTGAAAGGGAACTTTTTGGAATCCTTAATAACAACCCTGTTAATCTCCTCAAAAGCTTTGACAAACTGGTCCGGGGTCTCTCTTGCACCAAATACTTTTACCATGGAAAAATCTACACCGTAAAAATTAATTTTAGGCGGAGCCTGTGCTCCCGCATAATTATTGCTCATAAATATGAGTAATATTGTTAAAAAAGTTATTTTTTTCATCGCTTGGTTTTTTAGGTTTTAACAAAGTTATAAAAAATTTTAATTCTTTTTTCTATAGCTCACTATTGCCCAAGAATTAAAAAAGAGTGCAAATCCAAAAAGGATAACTATCTGCCATTTAAAATCTGACATACTGCTACCCTTTAAATATATCATCCTCATGATCTCAATAAAATATCTCATTGGATTAACTGCAGCAATCATCTGTGCCCAAACAGGCATACTATCTACAGGTGTAAACAGACCTGCGAGTAAAATCATAATAAGAACAAAGAAAAACATTACAAACATTGCCTGCTGTAAAGTATCTGAATGATTGGATATAACTAGCCCCATCCCCGACATGACAATTACAAATATTGATGCCATGAAATAAAAAGTCAAAAGAGACCCGACAGGGTAAATATTATAAACGACCCGAGCTAAAATTACAAGTATGGTAAGAATAATAAATCCTATAATCCAATACGGAATAAGTTTAGAAAGCACGAAAGTAAATTTAGAAACAGGAGTAACATTTATTTGTTCAATTGTTCCTATCTCCTTTTCAGAAACAATGTTCAATGCAGGTAAAAATCCAGTTAATAAAGTAAGAATCATAACAATAAGTGCAGGCACCATAAATTTGTTATAGTCCATAGTGGGATTATATCTGGTCTGAGTAGTTACATTAATAATTGATACATCACCAGAAATGCTTTGCTGAACTGCAAAATCAGACAAAATCTCTGTTAAGTACAAGCTTCCAAGAGAACCCCGCATTGCATCAACAGCATTTATAGCAAGATGAACTTTATCTGATCCTTCCTTAATAATGTTTTTTTCAAAATTTTGAGGTATTTCAATAACAATATCTATATCTCCATTATCCACAAGATATTTTGCCTCCTTGTATGATTCACAGCGACATTCAATCATAAAATATTTGGAAGCATCTATTTTTGTAACAAGCTTTGAGGAAATACTACTTAAATCTTCATCAACAACAGCTACTTTCAAATTCTTTATATCAAGGTTTGCAGCCCAAGGCATGAGTAGTATAATGACAACAGGAAATATGAAAATAAGTTTTGGAAGAAACCTGTTTCTTACAAAAACCTTAAACTCTTTCTCTATCAAGTATTTCAACATATTATGAAACTCTCATTTTGAATGCTTTCAAACTGATGAAAATAAAGGATATTGCCATAGCAAAAAGAATTAACATCTCAGTCAATACATAACTGACAGGAAGTCCCTGAATCATCAACTTCTTAACCGCAACAATGTACCACTTGGCAGGAATAAATTGAGCGATAGCTCTTAGTGCAAATGGCATGTTTTCGATGGGGAAGATCATACCGGAGAGCAACATTACCGGGACCATAAATACCAAACCCGACATTAACATGGCGGCCACTTGTGTGCTTACAAGCGATGATACCAGAAGCCCTGTTGCAAGAGCAACAAAAATAAAAATAATTGATATTATCAAAAGCCAAAAAAGACTTCCCGTTATTGGGACCCCGAGAAGAAAGACTGACAGCAATAAAATAGTGGCAAGATTGATAAGTGAAAGAGCCAGATATGGAACAGACTTGGCCAAAATGATATTTAAAGGCTTCATCGGGGAAACAAGTAGAACATCCATAGTACCCTCTTCTTTCTCTCTAACTATCGATATTGATGTCATCATCGAACAAATCAGCATGAGAATCAATCCCATTACTCCTGGCACAAAACTATATGAACTCTTTATTAACGGATTATACAACATGTTAGGTTCCGGCATAATGGTTATTCTGTCATTGGTTAAAGACATTTGCTGCAATGGTGCTATGTTTATTAATTCTTTCTGGGCAGTCAAAATAATAGCCTGAAGATATCTTGAAACAGCATTTGAGGTGTTTGGATCTGAACCGTCTGTTATTATTTGCACATTGCCCGCTCCTTCACGAATGATATCTGATTCAAGTCCTTTTTCAAAAATAATGACTGCCATGGTTTCACCTGATTGCAAAAGCTTGTCGGCTTCATCCATGTTATCTACTGAAGCTACAACATTAAAATATGGGCTGTTCAAGAGTTTAGGAATAATAAGTCTTGATGAAGCATCATGTGATTGGTCAAAAACCGCTATATCTATATTTTTTATATCACTCGTCAAAGCAAAACCAAACAAAATTATTTGGATTGCCGGTATGATCAACAAAATTAAAATTGTTCTCGGATCTCTGAAAATATGCAGAAATTCTTTATTAACAAAAATCAAAAATTGTTTCATCTTATTAAATTTCTGTCCTTTTTGCCTTCCTTGCAAGTTTGAGAAATACTCCTTCCATACTACTTACCCCATTCTTCTCCTTGAGAGCTGCAGGTGTATCAAGTGCTTCAATTCTTCCATCAACCATCATTGATACCCTGTCGCAATATTCAGCCTCATCCATATAATGCGTCGTTACAAAAATAGTAGTGCCCTCATTGGCAGATTGATAAATCAATTCCCAAAACTGTCTGCGAGTAGATGGATCCACCCCACCAGTAGGCTCATCCAAAAACACAACTTTGGGCTTGTGAAATGTAGCTACTGAAAATGCAAGTTTTTGTTTCCACCCAAGAGGAAGGGATTTTACCAGAGAATTTCTAACTGACATAAAACCCAATTTCTCAAGCATAAAATCACTTTGATTAACAATTGCTTCTTCACTCATCCTATATATTCCTCCGAACAGTCTGAAGTTCTCCCAAACCTTAAGGTCTTCATACAAGGCAAAGCGTTGACTCATATAACCTATGTTGGCCTTGACCATGTTGGACCTCTTCATGATATCGTAACCTGCAACACTTGCTCTTCCGGAAGTCGGTATACTTAAAGCACACAACATTTTCATTGCTGTAGTTTTGCCTGCCCCGTTTGCCCCCAAAAAACCGAAAATTTCTCCTTTATATACTTCAAAGGAGATGTGATCAACAGCTGTAAAATTGCCAAACTTTTTTGTAAGTTCCACAACTTCAATGATTTTTTCTCTATTTGTCTCTTTAGGCAACACTTAATAATAATTTATATGTTCTCCTTTGACAATACCATATAACAATCTTCCACACCAGCTCTTATCTCCTTAACATCAACATTATTAAAGCCTTTATCTTCGAGCATCCTAACAATATCCACAGGTAACAGGTCCGATGCAGAATCTTTCAATGTTATATGATTAGTTTCGCCAAAGGCAAAAGCCATTTCAACAACAGGCAATGTTCTCAAGACATTAAGTATCAAATACATATTCTCCCCTTTGACAGCCATTACTTTTTTGTGAAGTGAGTTTACAATTCCGTCAGGAGCATCAATCTTCATAAACTCCCCTTCTTTGATAAGTGCAATTCTGTCACAAAGTTTGGCTTCATCCATGTAAGGCGTGGAAACAATAATTGTAATCTCCTGTTCACTGAGTTTCTTTAACATTGTCCATAAATCTTTCCTTGAAACAGGATCAACGCCGGTTGTCGGTTCATCAAGAAACAATACAGACGGCTTGTGAATCAGAGCACAACTTAATGCAAGCTTTTGTTTCATGCCGCCGGAAAGATTTTTAGCCTTCCTTTTTTTGAAAGGTTCAATCTGGCTATAAATATCCTTAACAAGATAATAGTTCTCTTCAATCGTGGTTTTAAATAAAGTCGCAAAGAATTTCATGTTCTCTTCAACAGAGAGATCCTTATAAAGAGAAAACTTACTTGGCATGTAACCAATTATGTTTCTTATTTCAGTATAGTCTTTTAAAACATCATATCCAGCCACTTTAACAGTTCCTGAATCAGGGAGTAAAAGTGTAGTCATAATTTTAAAAAGTGTACTCTTACCAGATCCGTCAGGCCCTATTAGTCCAAAGATCTCTCCCTTGTGTGCAGAGAAACTAACCCCCTTAAGAGCACTTACTTGTCCATAGCATTTTTTTACATTATCGACTACCACCGACTCCATTAGTCTACTTTGTTTAAAAACTCCAATTCTCCATACATTCCTATCTTCAGATAGCCATCGTTCTTTACCTGAACTTTTATTGCATATACAAAGTTTTTTCTTTCTTCCTTTGTCTGTATTGTCTTAGGAGTAAATTCGGCTTCGTCTGATATCCATATAATTTTACCTCCGTATTCTTTTCTCGCTCCATCACCATAATCTGTAAAGACTCTAACAGAATCATTCAATTTTAATTTTGTCAGCTGGTTTTGAGTAATATATGCCTTGAGAATCATTGTATCCAGATCCGCAACTTTAAAAAGCGGTTTTCCGGTGACGGTTATCTCACCTTTTTCTATGTATTTGCCAATCACTGTGCCTGTAATTGGAGACGCAATTCTGCATCTTTCTATCTGATCGTTTAATTGTTTAAGCTGAGCCATTAAGCCGGAGATTTCATTTTCCAAGCTTATATTTCCATTCTTCATTGAAGATAGTTGTGCTTCTCTTTGTTTCTGAAGAGTTCGAAGCTGACTGTTTATGTCATCCAAAGTTTTAGTATTGCCCACACCCGCTGCTACCAGCCTTTCAGCCCGGAGTTTTTCCTTTTCAAGATAATCTATCTGCTGGTCAAAGACTGCTAATTGTGTAGGTATATCTGATTTTCTATTGTTTATAGCGGCTATATTTGCCAAAAGTCTCTCTTTCTGAAGACAAAGTTGTACACTATCCACACACCCTACCTGTTGGCCAGTTAAGACTTGTGAACCTTCATCGATATTAAACTCCTGTATCCTCCCAGTTGCCTCTGATGAGACTATTACTTCAATTGCCTCAAAATTGCCGGAAGCATCAAAAGAGTCATTACTATTTATACATGAGACTGCAATACTCAAAGGCAAGGAAATCAATACACATTTTTTAATCCAATTCATACTCTTAACTGTTTAATTAATTATTGGTAGTAATTTTAAGATTATATTTGGCCATCAAAAGCTCCACTTCATGTCTTGCTCTGGTAACTCTTGCTCCATCCAACTGATTCATCTCATGCATAAGTTCCGAAACAGAGATAATGCCTTCACTCTGTTTTATCTCAGCAGCAGTGAGAATTCTCTCTCGCAACGAAATAATTTCGTCGTCCCTCCTAAGCAATTCGGCTATCTTATCGATTTCTTCAGATTGAATAATTACCTGAAGATTAGTGTTATAAATGAAAGCATCCCTTGTATTCTCAATTCTTTTTTTATTTATATCAATCATATTTAGTTCATTTTTTCTTGTATAAAGTCCACCTAAACTCCAGACAGCCTTAACACCTGCTATATAAAATGGAGAAAACTGATTTTCCAACATATTAAGTCCCGGACGTCCATATCCTGCCTGAAAATAAAGACCAAATCGAGGTCTAAGCTGTGACCTGACCATTCCTGCTTGTGTGTCGAGCAATTTACTTTGATTAGCCATTACTGACAATTCAGGCCTTTTTATCTCTTTTGAAACTGTTAAATGTTGTGGCACTTCGAAAGTTG
>DOVA01000269.1:0-4280 GCA_003520315.1 Rikenellaceae bacterium
TTGAGACTGAACTTAAAAAGTATGAATCACAGCTTAGAAAGGAGGTTGTACGTGATGATGTACTACGTCTTGTTGAAAAGCCCGTAAGGAAAATATCTTCCTTTGATATCAAGCAGCTCGATATATCTATTAAGAATATTGAGAGTGAGGAGAAAACAGTAAAACACAATCTCGATCACCTTGTGGATTATACTATTCAATATTTTTCTCAGTTAAAAAAGAAATATGGTTCCAAATATCCCCGGAAGACCGAAATCTGTAATTTTGAGACTATCGAGGCTACCAGAGTTGTGGTTGCCAATGCCAAACTTTACGCCAACAAGGCTGAGGGCTTTGTGGGTATGGACCTTAAGAGGGACGAAAATGCAGAATATATCTGTGAATGTTCTGATATAGACGATATTATTGTTTTTCTTAAGAATGGAAAATATTTGGTAACCAAAATCAGCGAAAAGGCTTTTGTGGGCAAGGATATTATTCATGTGGGAGTTTTCACGAGGAATGATGACAGATGTATTTATAATGTGGTTTACCGCAATGGAAAAGGCGGAGAAACTTATGTAAAAAGATTTGCTGTTACCGGCGTCACTCGCGATAAGGAGTATGATCTGACTCAGGGAAAGGAGGGTTCTCAGGTGCTTTGGTTTACTGCCAATCCAAATGGTGAGGCAGAGGTTTTGAAGGTATTTTTGAAGCCGAGACCCAAGCTCAAAAAGCTTGTATTTGAGTATGATATGTCAAAATTAGCTATTAAGAATCGTGCTTCGATTGGCAATTTGCTGACCAGGAATGCTGTATATAAAATTCAACTCAAAAGTAAAGGTGTTTCTCAATTTGGTGGGCAGCCTGTGTGGTTTGATACAGATATTAACAGGCTCAATGTTGATTCGAGAGGTGTTTATCTGGGCGACTTTATGCCCGGAGACCGAATCCTGGCCATTTGCAACAATGGTGAATATTATACTACCAATTTTGACCTGAGTAACAGATATCAAGGTGAAATACTTTCTGTTGAGAAACTTGACATTCATAAAATATATACGGCAGTCTATTTTGATGGTGAACAAAACTGTTTTTACATCAAGAGATTTTGTTTTGAACCAAGTGACAATGTGGTTACTCTGTTTATAAGTGAAGCTCCCGGCTCTTATCTGCACAGTATATCCTCTGATCTCTACCCGCAAGTTGAGATAACTTTTGGTGGGAAACACAGTAAAAGAGGCAACGAAAAAATTGACGTGGAAGAATTTATTGCCTGCAAGAGTCTTAGGGCAAAAGGTAAACGTCTTACTTCATTTGAGGTAAATGAGATAAGATTTATTGAACCTCTTGCTAAGGAGAGCAACGGTGTAATAGTTGATCAAAACGGCGTTTCTGAAGAAATTGAAGAATCCAGTTCCGAAGGTGAGCCTACTCTTTTTTAGTATAATTATTCTGCTATGATTATTTCTTTGACAGGTTTCATGGGCGTAGGCAAAAGTACTCTTGCCAGATTGCTTGCAGGATCTCTATGTTGCAGGGTTATTGACCTTGACCGACTTGTTGAAACTGAACAGGGAAGATCAGTTGCTGAAATTTTTCAAAACTATGGAGAAAATTATTTCAGAGCGCTCGAAGAAGAGGCACTTAAAAGAATAATCAGCGACAATAGTGAAAGGCTCCTGATTCTCTCTTTGGGAGGCGGAACACTTATCTCTGAAAATAATCAAAAAATTATTAAGGAGCATACTCACTGTATCTATCTGAGAGCCTCCGTAAATTTATTGACAGAGCGTCTTGCCTCACACAGAGGGAAAAGGCCTGCCCTGGACAGTATTGACGATAATTCTCTTGAACTGGAGGTCTCCAATCTTCTACAAAAACGTTTAAAAGGCTACGAAAACACGGCCAAGTTGATAATTGATGTTGACGAAAAATCTGTCAGATCAATATTAAATGAAATAATTTCAGGTCTGGACTCTTTTAGCGAGGTTTGATATCTTTAATCCTAAGCTGGATGTTAGAGACTCCTCTGTAGTAATTTTCAGTGNNTGCCCTCTTTTAGATGGTCAAAATGTTCAGAAAGATTGAATGCAATGGCGGATATGCTTCTTCTGAAATCGTCCTCCTGGATGAGATCAAGTTTAAGGTGTCCACTGTCTGACCCTACCTTTCTGCCGTTTCCGTTGTCATAAACATTTTGTGAAACAAAGACCGGCGCAGGGTTGCCTGGTCCGAACGGTTGAAATTGCTTGAGCACTTCAAAAAATTCAGGTGTTATCTGCTTAAAGTCAAGGGTAGCATCTATTTCGATAATAGGGGTAAGAACTTCCCTGGTGATGGTTGAGGAGACTACTGACTCAAATTTTTCACAGAATTTTTTTAGATTCTCTTCTTTAAGTGTCAAACCTGCAGCATATTTGTGCCCTCCAAAATTTTCCAGGTATTCTGAACATTTTTCTATGGCTTCGTAGAGATCAAAGCCCGGAATACTTCTGGCTGAACCGGTTACAAAACCATTAGATTTACTGAGTACAATAGTGGGTTTATAATAGCTTTCAACAAGGCGCGAGGCTACAATACCCAAAACTCCTTTATGCCAGCTTGGATTGTAAACTATTGTTGAATTCTTAGTGTTGAAATTATCAAAGTTTGCAACCATATCACTTGCCTCCTGAGTAATCCTCCTGTCTTCATTCTTCCGGTCGTTATTATGAGTATTTATGGTATCTCCTATCAGTCTGGCGTCATCATCGTTTCTTGATGTAAGTAGATCTACGGCAGTCTTTCCGGATTCCATTCTCCCTGCAGCATTGATTCTTGGACCAATTTTGAAAACTATGTCGTCAATATTGATCGAATGCTTGTCCAGCCCGGAGAGTTTTATTATGGAAAGCAGTCCTCTTCTTGGAGAACTGTTCAGTTGCTTTAAACCATAAGACGCCAAAACACGGTTTTCACCTGTTATCGAGACAAGATCGGAGGCTATGCTTACTACAAGTAGATCAAGAAAAGAGAGAACATCTTCTGCAGGTATATTGTTCTTGATTGCAAATGCCTGCATGAATTTGAACCCAACACCGCATCCGGAAAGGTCGTCAAAAGGATAGCTACAGTCTGCCCTCTTGGGATCCAATACTGCTTCGGCTTCTGGAAGGGTCTCTCCAGGAAGGTGGTGATCGCATATTATGAAATCTACCCCCTTGGCTTTGGCGTATTTCACTTTTTCTACAGCCTTTATCCCGCAATCAAGTGCTACAATGAGAGTAAAACCATTTTCTGAAGCCCAGTCTATGCATTTGTACGATATCCCGTAACCCTCGTCATACCTGTTAGGAATATAATAGTCTAAATCGCTTTCAGAGTGCTTCTTCAAAAAGGAGTAAACCAAAGATACTGCCGTAGTGCCGTCTACATCATAATCGCCGTAAATGAGTATTCTTTCACGGCGATTAATTGCGGTACTAAGTCTTTCGACAGCCTTGTCCATATCTTTCATTAGAAAAGGATCATGAAGCTGATCCAATTGTGGTCTAAGAAAAGATCTTGCCTCGGCCTGCGATCTTATGCCTCTCTGTACTAACAGACTGGCAAGGGCTTCATCTATACCCAATTCCGCAGACAGACGTCGTACTGCTTCCGGATCTCCCGGCTTTTTTATTACCCATTTTTTTTCTAAAGCCATAACTACAAAGATACTTAATATTTCGTCAGATTATTAAAAAAAGTTAATTTTGCCCCCAATTAAAATCGTATAAAGAAATGGATTACACCGAGCTTAACGAACAGGAAAGAAATCGCAGAGATTCTCTCACAGCTATGCGCCAATTGGGGATAGAACCATACCCGGCCGAGGCATTTGATGTTAACACAAATACANNCAAGAGAGATCAAATCAGATTATAAACAGGAGCTTGGTAATTTTAAAGATGTTAAAATTGCGGGACGCATCATGAGCAGACGAATCATGGGCGCTGCTGCATTCATTGAGCTGCAGGACGAACAGGGAAAGATACAGGTCTATATCAAACGGGACGAGATTTGCCCGGGGGATGATAAAACTCTCTACAACACTGTCTTCAAGAAGCTGCTCGATATTGGTGATATTATAGGCATTCATGGCTTTGTATTTATCACTCAAACTGGAGAACTTACCATTCATGCCACATTTCTCAAGGTTCTGAGCAAATCGCTCAGGGTTCTTCCAATTGTTAAGGAAAAAGATGACCAGGTTTATGATGCTTTCTCCGATCCTGAACTCAGATACCGGATGCGTTATGTTGATCTTATAGTGAATCCTT
>DOVA01000269.1:4317-4451 GCA_003520315.1 Rikenellaceae bacterium
AAGATTATATCTACTATGAGAGAGTTTTTTAATCAACATAGTTATCTCGAAGTTGAAACTCCTATTCTTCAACCTATTCCGGGAGGTGCTAATGCGCGACCTTTTGTGACACATCATAATGCTCTCGATATACC
>DOVA01000034.1 GCA_003520315.1 Rikenellaceae bacterium
GCAAGCCAAAGGGCTCCGGCTGTAAGAATTATTAAAACAAACGACCTGAAAGCGTCCGCCTTCAAAAGTGAAGCTCTGTCATGAACTAGCGCTAATCTAAGTTGTTCTGGAAGTTGCGAATCGGATGGTGAAGAGAATGACCCGGCTATTGATGGCATTAATGCAACTAATAATGAAAATCCGGCAGTTATCAACAATGATATCAAAATCCCCCGCTTTACTGTTTTCTTTTCATATTCTCCTGAAAGAACCTTATCTACAGTGATAAAAGCAAGAAGTGGTATCGTAATCTGAAGAATTACAAGAATCATGGAAACTGTGCGAAACTTATTATAAAGAGGAGCATATTTAAAGAAAAGTTCTGTGAAAAACATAAAATGGGAACCCATAGAGAGAAGCACCGCAACGAGAGATACCCCGGCAATCCACCACTTAGTAGAACCTTTTAGCAAAATAAGCCCCAGAACAAACAGAAAAATAGAGATTGCACCCATATACATGGGTCCTGCTGTAAATGGTTGAGGCCCCCAGTAAAGAGGCATTTGTTTAATTATCTGATCTGCCCCTTCGTATCCTGCATCTTTTAAGATTTTATATGTTTCGGAGTCTTTTGAAAGTTCACCTACTGATGATCCCCCATTATAATTTGGAATCATTAAATTTGGTAACTCTTTTGGACTGTATGACCATTGTGTGGCGTAGGCGATATCAAGTCCTTTGCTTTTGTCTTCAGATTTTCCAGTAGAAAGCTCCGAACCACCTCGCATAGTAAATTTTGAATATTCATAAGTTGGCCATAGATGATTAACATTAGTCGCAATTCCCAGCGCTCCTGCAATTAAGAGATAACATGAGATTTTCAAAAACCTTGTAAAAGTATGCTCTCTTATGGATTTTACAAATAAAGCTATAGCATAACCAAGAATAATAATGGCAAGATAATAAGTTATCTGAGGATGATTAGCCTTTATCTGGAAGCTTAGGGCAAATGCAAACAAAAGAGCACCCCAAAATGGCTTCTTGCCGCGATAGGCATAGGCAACAGCTGCCAAGACCCATGGCATGAAAGCAATTGCAACCATTTTAGAATTGTGCCCAACCTGAATAATTTGAGGGTTATAGGCACAGAACGTAACAGCAATTGCTCCTATAAATGAAAGCCAAATATTAACTCCAAAGGCAAGAAACATTAGAAAAGCGCCTATCATGGAGATAATCAGATAACTTGGAGGTCTAACCCCTATAAAAAGTAAATTATAAATATATTCAGTAAAATCCCCTTCATACTGAACTGAAATAGATGTAGCCGGCATTCCTGAAAACATGGAGTTTGTCCAAAGAGCCGGGTCTTTATCCGGATTAGCTTCATTATATTGAATTATCTCATTGGCCATTCCTCTCCAGGAAGCTATATCGGACTGATTTACAACCTTGCCACTAAAAACTTGCGGAGTAAAAAGATAAGCAATCGCTACGAAACATATTATAGCTAACACATAAGGTAGATACTGTCTGTAATTTTTCATAACATTCATTCTTCTATTACGTCATCGAGCAGAGAGGCCATTCGTCCACACAGCCTCTCTCTCGAATAATTATCAATTTTGCCCGAAGGTATATATATTTCTCCTTTCTTATACAGAGTATATTGATTCTCTATCCAGATCCTTGCACCTGTATAGTCATTGTAGTCAAAAAGTACACCGGCCTCGCTCTCCTTCAAAGCAATATCCATATCGCCTCCAATAGGACCAAAACCCAGAATGGGGCGTCTTGCAGCCAGATATTCAAAGAATTTACCGGTAAGAATACCCTTTGCTTCAGGTTCCTGTCCTCCTGCCAGTAGAAGTATCCGAGCACGCCTTTGCCATTTAATCACTTCTTCATGAGGCATATAATCCATGCTGACAAGATTTGAATCGAGAGAATTATCTAAAATGTCACTCCATACAGAGCCGTCAGTATGACCAATAATTCTAAGCAAAAGATCCTGTCCAAATCCTTGAACTTCTTTTACCATGTCACCAAGTATGCGCCACAAAATGGATGGGTTTCGGTCTTTAACAAACAGACCAGTATAAGTAATCGTAAACTTGTCTTCTAAAGATTCATTTATTTGTGCAAAATCAGAGGCATCAAATCCATTAGTAATTACTTCGATTCTCTTAGGCTTTAGTGCAAGAAATTCCTCCTTCATAAAGTTTGTCACTACCACAACTGCATCTGCTTCCCTGATAACGCTACGCTCCATTCTTTTGTGTAACAATTTAGTTAAAAGCGTATTTTTCATGTACTTGAATGTGTACATAGTAGTCCAGGGATCACGGAAATCAGCAATCCATTTTATTCCCGTCTTCCGAGCCAGACCTCTTGCAATCAAATGCATGGAATGAGGAGGTCCCGTACTGACAATAGCATCAACAGGATTCGTTTTCAAATATCTGGTCAGGTACTTGATAGAAGGTCTAATCCACATACATTTTGGATCTGGAACAAACAAGTTACTTCTGACAAAAAGAGAAAAAGTTTCTTTAAAGGATTTATTACTGCTCCCACCACTATCTGCAATAAAACCTGGCTTAATAGCTTCTCCTCGCCTGCCTGTAAATATCTTATAGAGGTTATAAGGCTCAAAAATTTTCCTTTTTATCACCTCTATTCCCTGAGGAATCTCAGAAAGAAGCCCTTGGTCATAAGCCATAAACTCAGGATTTTCCGGCGTATAGACTACAGGTTCGTAACCATATCTTCTAAAATATTTTACAAACTTCAACCATCGCTGGACACCCGATCCTCCTGCAGGAGGCCAGTAGTAGGTAATAATCAACAGCTTTTTCAATCTACTTTGCAATAAATATGTTATACAAAGCTCTTAATACCTCACCTTGGATAACTGTAAAACCATCCTTGTAGACAGGAGGGCAACCATTTGTCATCATTACTATTCCAAATCGCTTATCAGGATTAAAAAACATTGCACTATAGACTCCATATGCCGAACCTGTGTTCCCTGTCATAACCTCCCCGGGAATCAAGTTTGTGACTTTTTCAAGAGCCATACAATACTCAGTAAAATCGTCTACCTTTACCACAGGCGTCTGCATCATTCTTGAACTTTTCTCGGACATAACCCTCACTTTACCATATTTACCGTAATTCATATGCATTATCATATAACGTGCAAGATCCTGTGCAGATATTTTAATTCCTCCTGTTGGAGAAAAAATGGGAGTACTGTAGCCAAAAACATAGTTGTTTTTAATTTCCTCTCCTTTGCTCATATACGCCTCAGGTCTTGCTCCCCATACGCCATTATCATCATTGCCATATAAAGTCACAAACTTTGAAGCATCAAGAGAATCAACATTATAATCTGCATATAGGCCCAAAGGCTTTATTACGCTGTTTCTTACATAATCATCAAATCTCTTCCCGGACACTCTTTCAACAATAGTGCCGATAATGTTAAATCCGAGATTACAGTAGTCATATGCTGTTCCGGGTGCATAATCATGATATGCTTCTCCGTACTTTTCATTCTTTTCGGGATTGACTACATCAAGCGTAAAATAGCCTGCTGCATCCCGAAGACTTGACGTATGTGAAAGAAGCATCTTAAGAGTAATAGGAATATCGGGAAATTTTGGATTACGGACTTTAAAACCTATAAGTTCACTTACATCCTGATTGATGTCCACCAGTCCTTTGTCTACCAGAGTCATCAAAGCAGTTGTGGTAAAAGATTTGGAAATTGATGCTATTCTGAAAAGATCATCCTTCTTAAGATCAACATCGTTTTCAATATTTTTCTTACCAAAAGACCCGACATATACTATTTTACCACCTTTGACGACTGCCACGGCGAGACCTACAGCTTTGTTTTCTTTCATTATTTGTTGCAGTTGAGTGGCTGCCAAATTTTCTTTTATATCTTTTCCAAAAGCAACTGAAGAGATAGCCAAAGTGATTAAAATCGACGAAATTATTTTCATACATTGTTTTTTTAGAGGGGAATAATACAAAGATAATATCTATTTTTGTAAAGATGAACGAGGATAAAAAAATAGCAGAGACCCCCTTAATGAAGCAATACTTTTCCGGGAAATCAAAGTATCCGGAGGCAATTCTTCTATTCAGAGTAGGTGATTTTTACGAAACATATGGTGAAGACGCCATTGTTGCTTCCAAGATTCTTGGCATTATCCTTACCAGAAGAGCGAACGGGTCTGCAAAGCACGTTGAGATGGCAGGATTTCCTTACCATGCTATTGATACTTATCTCCCTAAACTTGTTAGAGCAGGTTACAAAGTGGCAATCTGCGATCAGCTTGAAGACCCAAAACTAGCTAAGAAAATTGTCAAACGTGGGATAACTGAGCTCGTCACTCCTGGAGTAGTGTATAACGAACAATTGCTTACAAACAAAGAGAACAATTACCTTGCAGCTATATATTTCGAAGGAGACAAAGCCGGAGTAGCATTCTTAGATATCTCTACAGGTAGTTTTAAAGTATCTTCCGGTGATCTTCAATATATTGAGCTTCTTCTAAATAGTTTTGCACCTAAGGAGATATTGCTCCAAAAGAGTTACAAAAAAGGATTTGAAGAACGCTTTGGTAGAGATATCTATATTTCAACAATGGATGAATGGGCTTTTGTCACTGATTCTGCAAGAGAAAAATTGCAGACTCATTTCGGAGTTACTACTCTCAAAGGGTTTGGAATAGATCAGTATCCACTCGCAATTACTGCTGCCGGGGCTATACTTTATTACCTTGAACTAACACAGCACGAAGGAATAGGTCATATCTGCTCAATTTCAAGAATTGACGAAGGAGATTTCGTTTGGATTGACCGTTTTACATTCCGAAATCTAGAAGTATTCAAAAGTGCTTCTGAAAACGGGTCTTCCTTAACAGAGGTTATTGACAGGACTTCTTCGCCTATGGGAGCAAGGTTGCTTAGAAACTGGCTTGCGATGCCTGTGAAAAATGTTCCTGAGATAGAACACAGACAAAATATAGTTGAAAAATTTCTCTCTGACCATGAAATGAGAGACAGAGTAAGACAGTTGTTAAAAGAGATTGGCGATCAGGAACGAATTATTTCAAGAGCAGCAGCCGGTAAAATAACACCAAGAGAAGTTGTACAGCTTAGAAGAGGATTAGAAAACACCAAGCCTATAAAAGATATTCTTAATTCTTCAGGTTTAAAGGAACTTACTGATATCTCTTTGGAGGTTGATCCATGTGACGAACTACTGGACAGACTTACCAGAGAACTGATTGAAGATCCCGCCAGCCAACTCGGCAAAGGTGATGTTATTGCCAATGGAATAAGCCAGGAACTCGATTCTTTGAGAAAGATTGTCCGCCATGGAAAAGAGATTCTTGATAATATTCAGGCTAGAGAGATTGAAAAGACGGGAATTTCATCGCTTAAGGTCAGTTACAACAACGTATTTGGTTACTATCTTGAAGTTCGCAACACTCACAAAGAAAAAGTCCCAAACGACTGGATAAGAAAACAGACTCTTGTCAATGCGGAAAGATATATTACGCAGGAGCTCAAAGAATATGAAGAAAAAATAATGGGAGCAGAAGAGAAAATTATAAATCTCGAAACCAGTCTTTTTTTTGAAATTATCTCTGCTATTCGAAAAAATATCGCAACAATGCAAAAAAATGATGCATTATTGTCAAAAATTGATCTTCTTGCCAGCTTTGCCGAACTTGCGCATTCCAACAATTATAAAAGACCCTTAGTTAATCTTGAAGATAAAATAATAATTCAAAAAGGACGTCATCCTGTTATAGAAACAATTATGGCCCCTGGAGAAGAGTATATACCAAATGATCTCTATCTCGACAATTCTACTCAGCAGATAATGATTCTAACGGGGCCGAACATGTCCGGAAAGAGTGCACTTCTAAGACAGACTGCCTTAATAGTTCTTCTTGCACAAATTGGTTCATTTGTACCTGCCGAATCAGCCACGATCGGTATGATTGACAAAATTTTCACAAGAGTTGGAGCAACAGACAATATTTCGCGGGGTGAGTCAACTTTTATGATTGAAATGCTTGAAACAGCAACCATTCTTCATAATCTTTCCAACCGCTCTCTTGTACTGCTCGACGAAATAGGCAGGGGTACAAGCACATATGATGGAATGTCCATAGCTCGTGCAATAATAGAATACATCCACGAACATAAAGAATTCCGCGCAAAAACAATATTTGCTACTCATTACCATGAGTTGAATGATCTTGAAAATATGTTTGAAAGAGTTAAAAACTATCATATTTCAGTAAAAGAGGTTGAAAACAGGGTAGTTTTTTTAAGAAAATTACTTCCTGGAGGCGTAGCCCACAGCTTCGGCATACATGTTGCCAGAATGGCAGGTATGCCTCAAGAGGTAGTCAAAAGAGCTGAGAGAATCCTTAAACAGCTGGAAAACAAGAAAGAAAAGAAAGATGACGCAATTCAACTTTCACTGTTTCAACTGGAAGAAGACCCACTTCTTACAAGTATACGAGATGAGCTTAAAGAGATAGACATAAATAAAATTTCGCCTCTCGAAGCATTTGATATATTACGGACACTTAAACAAAAGGCAGGTTTATAATTAAAGTCAGAAAGAAAAATGATAAAGTTATACAGACAGATAACAATAATCTCTAAGTTGATTTATGAGAGCATTCTCTTTGCATACAGTTCTCTTAAGGGAGATAAATTTCGCACATTTCTTTCTCTGTTTGGAGTAAGTATTGGCATTCTTTCTATTGTTACTGTCTTTACAGCCACTGATGCACTTAGAAACAACGTTGCCACTGTATTGAACAGTTT
>DOVA01000204.1 GCA_003520315.1 Rikenellaceae bacterium
CCGGTGTAAATCTAGTGTACATAAGTTATCCTTACTCCCATAAAATCCGAACTTTCATAGATAGAGTCCTGATTATCAATTGAACTTATTCACAAAAAGTTCGGATTATTTATCGATTTATTTTATTCTTTTTCTACCAAAAAGTTCAGAGAGGCTATCTTTTCCTTTACTCCACTTTCTTGGCATATTCCTGGTTTTTTCATCTTCCAAAGATAACATTGCTTTTGCCTCCATATCGGTGGTTATATCCAGATAGGCCATTGTCGTGGATAAATTGGTATGCCCAAGTAATTTTGATAATTGTGCAACATTCATTCCATCATCCAACAGATGACTAGCCTTAGCATGCCTAAATTGGTGTGAATGAAGATTAAGAGGTACGTCAGAACATGTTTCATGAGCTATAGCGGCATACTTCTTCAGTCGCTTATTAATTGCTTCTTGGCTAATTTTCCCTTGATACCCCTTTACTCTGGAGTAAAAGAGATATCTATCTTTACTTGGTTCCGATCCATGGAACTTCTTAATAAATTTGTTAAGATGGTTCACTAACTTCGGTGGCAGATATAAAGTTCTAATTTTGCTCCCTTTACCAACAACAGTTGCATGAGGATTATCAGTATTAAGATCCAAGTCTGATACTTTTAACGACAAAACCTCGTCGATTCTAGCAGCTGTACCGTATAGGAACGCCATAAGAACAATGTCTCTATAATCCGTATTTGAGTAGGCATCAGGTACAGACATGATTGCCTTTACTGCACTTTCACTCATACCATTTACCTTTTTCTTCGTTTCCTTCATTCGATGGATATTTTTAGATTCTAACAAGAGATGCCTGTATTTAATATCGTGTTCACCAATGCATTGTAGATAGGCTCTAATCGAAGCAAGCCGTACATTGCAACTTTGGGGGCCACATCTCCTTGTATCTTTCAGCCAGAGAAGCCACTCTTTTATGGTTTCACGAGAAAAGTCGCCACTAGAACTGAAGGAACTTGATTTTAAACCTTTAACGTTTTCAAGGAAGTCTATATAAAGTTTCATGGCCGACTCATAAGATCGTATCGTATTCAGACTATTTGTCTGTGCGCATTCATCAATCCAAGAGTCATAGTATTTGGCCAATTCCAAGGCATCATTTTTCTTATTCTTCATCATTGGGTAAATCAGGGATTATTTCATTATAAGATTTTCCTGACAGGTTTTCGATAATGCCGGCCAGTTTTGGAACCAGGGAATAATAGTACATAGTACTAGTTAGGGTGCTGTGCCCCATGCTTTTACTTAATGCCACCAGTTTGTCATGAACTTCAAACCCACAATTAGTCCATTTGTTTATATTTTCAATCGCATAGTTATGTCTTAGACTGTAAGCAACAGTTTTTGCATCATTATATTTGTACCATAACTCGTTAAACTGCTGATATACCCAGATATTCCAATGGCATTTGTCTTGGTGGTTAGGGAAAAAGATTTTACGATTAGGCATTAGTTTTGATATAGTCTTATCATAACGATCAAGCAGTTTTCTCATCGTGTCATGAAGTACAACCCGGTGCTCATTATATCCTTTGGTATAACGAACATTGATAACCCCATTTTGAAGGTTAACATCCTTTCCCCTCAGCAGTCTGGCCTCCGTCGTTCTAAGGCCACTACTATAGAGAAGCCTAAAGAAAACAGGGACCTCAATCTTCCGAAGTTTTACTTGTATTGGAGCACCATCTTTGATCTCATCACATGCCTTGAAGAAGTTTTTCAGTTCCTTTTCGCTAAAGGCATGAGGTATATGGGTGTTAGGTATAGCGTGAGGAACCTTCGGTACTTTTAAATCTATCCACTTTCGCTGCTCTGCAAATTGTAAAAAGGAGATTATTGGATATGTTCTGGAACGATGAGAAATAGGTATTTCTGTATTCCTTTTCGCGCACCACCAGTCAATCATTTCTTGGGTCAAGTATTTGCTTTCAGGGGATCTTTTGTAACAATCGCGATAGAACTGGACAAGAGAAAATGTCGTAGACTTTTTGAGTCCGGACACCTTGCGGAACTTAAGGTACATGTCTAACATTTCCTTAAATTTTATCAGTGTTATCATTATCCAAGCACCTCCTTTCCAACCGGATACTTCTCGATGCTCAATGCACATTCCTTTAGACGAATAAGGTCTGATTCAAGATATGGCTCGATTGATATAAGTGATGCATGGCCTAAAACCTCGGAGATAACAGGAGTTTGTATTCCATTTTGGAGCAGTGCTACAGCAAAATTGTGTCTAAATAAATGGAGGCCTCTTTTCCCGCCTTCTGCTCTGACACCCGCTTTTGTCAATACAGCAGTTGAAGCATTATACATGGATGTAGTCCTGAGCTTTCTTGTCTTTTGATCCTGAGTCAAAAATATAGTGTCATTATCAGAGCCAGGTCTTTCATGCTCTACATAATCAAAAATTGCATTACCTACAACTGGGCGTAGAGGCAATGTCAATGATGCACCTGTTTTGTTTTGGCTGAGATGGATTATATCATGCTCCCAATCAAGGTTATCAAAGCTAAGTGCAGCAATATCACAACCGCGAAGACCTGTATAGAAAGCTATAGTTACAATAGCCTTATCACGGAGAGTTAGATTTGTACAATCGCCACCCAAAAGAACAGATTTGATTTTTTCCAGCTCTTCCTCTTCTAAAAATGGATACGTCTTGTGGAACTTTTTCATTAAAGGGAGAAAGGAGATAATTCTTTCACATTCACCATTATGGTAGTGAGGAGTACATTCTTCCAGAACGTTTTTAATTTGTTTCATTACATCAAACCCTCTTACAATCTTTTCCCCGTCATAGAAATAGTTCTGTACAGTTCTTTCAGAAATATCAAGTAGAGAATGTGTTCCATGAGTTTGCTGATAATCGAAGAACTTAGCTGCTGCCAGTTTCAAGTGTCTGATATACGATTCTGATACAGCTCGATTGGTTGCTGATTTTACAAAAACATCAATAACATTCTTATATTCAGGAGAAAGGCACTCATAGTTATCCTGTTTAAGAAAACCGCAACGGTGGATAGAAGTTGGGAAAATTCCCTTCAAATCAAATTGCTTAATCTTGCCGATAATCTTGAGCTTATGATGAAGCGTTGATTTTGTAAATTTCGTGCTCAAAGACTCGTAATATTCTTCATAAGAATTGATTATCGGGTCACTAGCTTCTCTTAAAACCTGCCGAATATCAGTGAAAAACTCATTAATATAACCTTTTGTGTATCCGTTCTCTCGCAGGTAGTCTATGAGAATAGGATACGTTCTTCTTAAATTTTCGACGTTCATATTTATTTGCAATTAGTATGTTA
>DOVA01000212.1 GCA_003520315.1 Rikenellaceae bacterium
GCTTTTATAATATTTTTCAATATCAGAAGGTGTAAGTTCAGGTGCTTTTTTAGCAACTTCTGCCTGCATATTATTTACCATGGAGAGTTCGGTGAGAGTTTCACGCCACTCCTCCTTAATTTTGTACAGTGGTTTCTTGAAGTATTCTTCTGTGGCCTTTTCTCCTCCCAGTCTAGTCATTACTTCCTGCATCCTTTGGTTAAGATTTTGTTCAACCATCTCCATATTGGGAGTTAAACTGTCCAGTCTCGCCTGAGCAAGAAAGAGCTTTTGTTCCATTAATCTTTCAAGTACTTCGCAACGAAGATTTTTATCTGAAGGTACTCCCTGGAAAAGCATCATTTGTACCTCAGCCTCAATGGTTGAGAGTTGAATCATTTCATTGCCTATTTGAGCAACTATCTTGTCTATCAACCCTCCACCATATTTTTGCGCAGAGGCAGATGAATTGTATCCAAGAAAAATGGCAGCAGTGAATATGAGCAGTCTGGACCACTCCTTAATATTAGTTATCATTTATTTATATTTGTTTTCAATATATTATTTTCTAAAGCTTCTTTCAACAAATTTCGCTCAAGTTCGTTGATTAGCTCTTGCTTTCTTTTAATGAGTATGGTCTCTTTGATTAAAGGTTTGTAATAGTCAAATGGAGGAATTTGCCCGGGCGATATTTTGTCTATAAAGTAGACGAAATAATTGTAGAGACTATCACTCGTTTCAATTGACAAACTACTGTTAGCGGCTTTCTCGCAAGATTGAAGATCATAAGGGACAAGAGCTGCAACAGCCGAAATGTCTACCCAATTGTTGTCAAAATTGTCATATTTATCGGCAGCATTGTAACATAACCTTTCCAGTTCATCAATTTCTTCTATTCCATTAGCCTTGTACATGTTTTTTATGGATGCAAGATTTGGAGAGTTGTGGGATATTTTGATAACCCTCGCCTTGACAATCGTGTTATTAGCCGTAAAGTTTGAAGAGTGTTTTTCATAGTATTCCCTGCATTCATCCTCTGTAATTGTAGTGTCGAGATGTGATTCGACGTAAAGATTTTCGTATCTGTATACCAGGAGGGAGTTTTTGTAATCTTCCAATTCCTGCTCAACGTCCTTTTCGCTTTTTGACAGTTCTTCTTCAGCTTTCTTAAGCAGCAGATGTGTAATAGCCCAATTGTTAATGTACTGTTCAACCATTCTTATACTGTCTTCAGGAGCTGTACCTTCTGGTATCAATTCGCGGATGTCCGATTCTAGAAGAGTATTTTTCCCAACTTGAGCGACTATCTTGTCTCTGGAAAAGTTAATGTATTTACAAGATAGAAGAACAGGCAATAAAATAGTAAGAAACAGATATTTCTTCATTGTATAATTAATATTAATTATATCTTATCAGCAGAAGTCTTGATTCCAATGAACAAAGATCCTGCCACAGTTTGCAGAATCATACTCTTATCGGACTATTGCAAAGGTATATAAAAAATGGTTACCTTAAAAGTCAAATCCACTACCATGAAAAACATAACAATTATAACAATTTTACTTATTATAATGCCAGTTATTCATGCAGGCTACTGGAGAGAGGATATCGATAAGTGCAATGCTTGAGGATTAAAGTTGGGGATAAAATTTAGCTGATTGTCTTGTATTACGTTCTTCGAGTCTCTTTTCAAGCATTCTTATGAGTTCGGCGTTACGTATGGACCCCCATGGAGTCATCTCTACAAATCTTGGTGGTACTTCTCCTGCGAATCGTTCTATGTATATGTCTGGCTTAAGCAGTTCCAGAAAATTTACGAAAAATTCAATGTACTCATCAATAGTGAAATTGACGAAATCCCCGGGATGTTCTTTGAATTCTTTCTCCATAGCAGTTCCTCTTATAATCTGTAACTGATGAAACTTTACAGAATGCAAGGGAAGATTATTAATTTTAAAAGCCATGTTCATCATATCTTCTTTGCTTTCTCCTGGCAGTCCAAAAATGAAATGAGCTCCCAAAGTAAGACCTCTTGCTGCACTTTTTGTAATTGCATCTACTGATTGGGCGTAAGTGTGGCATCTGTTGATTCTTTTGAGAGTTTTGTCGTGAACTGATTCAATACCGTACTCAAGAACAACTATTTTTCTTTTAGAAAGTTCCTGAAAATAATCCAATTTCTCATCATCAATACAATCAGGGCGGGTTCCTATTACAATTCCTGAAACCAAGGGGTGGGAGAGAGCCTCTTCGTAAACTTTTTTCAACTCTTTTAAAGGGGCATATGTGTTTGAAAAGGGCTGAAAATATGCAAGATAGTGATTGGCAGTAGAGTATCTTTTTCTGTGAAATTCTATTCCTTCATTTATTTGAGAAATAACACTCTTGTCCGGAGAACTGTAAGAAGGATGAAAAGCAGCATTGTTACAATAAGTACAACCACCTGTGCCAAGAGTTCCATCTCTGTTGGGACAAGAAAAACCTGCATCTATCACTATTTTTTGTAATCTCTCTCCATACCTCTTTTTGAAGTAGCCGACATATGTATTATAACGTTGTCCCACTACATTTTGACTTTAAAGACAGCTTTTTTTATTTTCCCTTCTCCAATAAGTGGTGCATGTGCATCATAAGGAAAAATTATGGCTAAATTATCCGGAGCGAGGTTGATGAAATTTTCAGGCATCTCTTCGAGAAATGCAATATCTTTTTCAGGATCATAAGTTATACCGTCTCCATTGCATCTACTTCGGTCCCTGAAGCCAATGGTTTCATTGCCTTCGAGTAGTATGTGAATGTCAATGTATGAATCGTGAACTTCGAGTTTTGGAATTACCATCCCTTTGCCTTCTCCTTCCCAGATAGTAAAATAAATATCCTTTCCTACAACACTGTATTCTCCGGGTTCAAGTTTATGAACATCATTTTTTATTATATAACTAAACACTTTCTCAAACTTTGAATGCAGGTTGAGATATCTTTCAAAACCCCTTAAAGAATCAATAATCATAATAAGATTTTTGTTGCAAATATAATTATCTTTGTTTGTCTAATAATTAACCCTCAAAGATGAAAAAGTTTATATTTCTGGTTTTGGCTATTTTACTGACGCCGGTATGCAAGGGAGACGAAAAGTCGGAAAAGACACAAAAACTGTTTGACTCTATTTCTAAGGAAATTAAAGCACAGTATGCTCCGGACAGAAGAGTAAAAACTTACGAACCCTTTCTTTTTTTCCCAAAAGATGGAAGTGTGCCTGTTTTAAAAGGTTCAACTACTGAAGCAGGAGCTAAAGAAGCATTGTTAAAGGCACTTGCTGCCAACAAGATTAAGATTGTAGACAGTATGGTTGTTCTTCCTGACCCTGCCCTTAAGGATAAAATTTATGGAATTACTGCACTGTCTGTTATTAATTTCAGATATGGTCCTGATTATGCAGAAGAATCTGCAACACAGACTATTATGGGTACACCACTGAGGATACTCGAAAAAAGAGGCAGCTGGACAAGAGCTGTTACCCCTGAGGGTTATATAGCATGGGTGACCTCCGGAAGCATCATGCCAATGAATGAAAAGGAGTATATGACTTGGAGCTCATCACCGAGATTGATTATTACAGCCTATTATACCTTGTTTAGGGATGCTCCTTCAGACACGTCACCTGTAGTTTCAGATGGTGTTATGGGTTGTATAGTCAGAGTAGATGGTGAATCAGGTGATTATTACAAGGTTATATTACCTAATGGCAAAAAATGTTTCGTTCAGAAAACCGATGCAACTGATTTTGAAAATTGGGTTGATAGCCGGAATCCTACACCGGAAAACATTATATCTACTGCAAAACAGTTTATCGGCTTCCCATACATGTGGGGAGGTACCTCTATCAAAGCGATGGATTGTTCAGGCTTTGCCAAGACATCTTATTATTTAAACGGGGTAATTCTTGAAAGAGATGCTTCTCAGCAGGCCTTATATGGTGACAGTATTTCTACTGCTAACAATTTTGAAGCATTGAAAGCAGGCGATCTTATTTTCTTTGGGTCCAAGGCAACGCCAGACAGAAGGGAGCGTATTTCTCATGTCGGCATATATCTCGGTGGTGGTGAATTTATTCATTCAGCTACTTCTGTGAGGATCAATTCGCTTATTCCCAGTGCCTCCAATTACTATGAAGGCTCCAATAGACTGGTAAGAGTAAGACGGATAACCCCTCAGATAGACAAGATTAAGGGTGACGGTATTCTTTCAATAAAAAATCATCCCTGGTATTTCCCTGATAAAACTAAAACAAACTAAAATGAAAGAGGTAATTAATAGTAACAGAAGAGATTTTTTAAAAAAAGCGGGAGTTATTACTGCTGCCGCTGCTGTAATAAATCCCTTTGAGCTTTTGGCCCGTCCCGGGTATCAGAAGAAAGTGACCAGTAAAAAAATGGAATTGACTTTCAGGCCATTTGATGCTCAGATGAGACACGTTTTTACTATCGCCAATAGTTCCCGTACAACTACTCCTATAGTCCTTACTGAAATTGCATATGATGGTTATGTTGGTTATGGTGAGGCAGCTATGCCGCCATATCTTGGTGAGAGCCAAGCTTCTGCTATAGAATTTTTGAAAAGGGTTGACTTATCTCAGTTTAAGTCTCCTTTTGAAATGCAGGATATTTTAACATATGTTGATTCCATAACCACCAACAATACGGCCGCAAAAGCTTCTGTAGATATTGCCCTTCATGATCTTGTCGGCAAAATCATGGGGCAGCCTTGGTGGAAAATATGGGGTTTCAATGCTGCCACAACTCCAAATACCTCTTTCACTGTAGGGCTTGATACGGAGGAGGTAGTAAAGGAGAAAACAAGAGAAGCCTCTCCTTATAAGGTAATAAAGGTCAAGCTTGGAAGGGACGAAGCGACAGACAAGATGATGATCAACACAATCCGCTCTGTTACAAATACAACTATTTGTGTTGATGCAAATCAAGGCTGGAAAGATAAATATTATGCTCTTGATATGATTAATTGGCTTAACGAGAGGAATGTAAGCATGATTGAGCAACCAATGTCCAAATACATGCTTGAAGAGACTGCCTGGCTTTCAGAAAGAAGTCCACTGCCTATTATTGCGGATGAGGCATGTCAAAGGCTGACAGATGTCCCAAAGTTGAAGGGAGTATACCACGGGATCAATATTAAATTGATGAAATGTACCGGGATGAGAGAAGCAAGGGAGATGGTCTCTTTGGCCAAAGCATTGCACATGAAACTGATGATTGGGTGTATGACTGAAACATCCTGTGCCGTTTCCGCTGCTGCCCAGTTAGCACCTGAAATGGAGTGGGCTGACCTTGATGGTAATCTTCTAATTGCCAATGATGTTTTTAAGGGCATGACGGTTGTGGATGGAAAAG
>DOVA01000099.1 GCA_003520315.1 Rikenellaceae bacterium
CTTTATAGCGTTGTTTCACTGTAAAGTAAAGCAACCAAATTCGCTTAGTATTTGAACATCAGTCGCAAGTAGGCGTTCAATCGCTTTTCAAGCAACACAAATTAGTCAAAAGAAACCAAAAGAATGGTATCTTTTGACTAATTTTGTTTTACGAAAAGTTTTACGAAATTTCGCCATGTCAAAAATCAAAGCAGCCATTAGAAAAAACGAAGTTGACAAATCCGGCAAAGTCAACATTAAAATCAGGGTACACCACAACGGGAAAACTCGGTACATTGGGACAAGGTTCTATGTCAAACCTTCTCAGTTCTCGGTGCAAAAAGGAAGGGTTTTAAAATCTCACCAGATGTCTGCATTCATTAATGCAGAATTGAAAAAACTTGAGGCTAATTATGAATCCAAGTTGGTTGCATCTGATGATACTGAAAAAATCAGCGTAAAGGAGGTGGTGTCGAGGTTGCGGAAGAAGTATAAAGTCGTAAATCTTATTGATCTGTTTGACGAAGTGATTAAAAGTTTCCAGAGTGCAGGTTCCTCAACATCATGGACTTATACCACAACCAAGAGTGCGCTTATTAAGTATTGGGGATCTTCGTTTTTGCCTGTTACCGAGGTTGACGAGGCCTTTCTAAAAGGATTCATGAATAGCAGGATAGCAGAAGGGAAGAGCATCAATGGAACCGTACTTAGTCTTGCAAACATTCGCTCTGTTTTTAATAAGGCTATTGATAATGGCGTAATCCTTGCAGACATGTATCCATTCAGGAAATTTAAGTTTTCCGGTGTCAAGACATCTAAGAGGACGCTTTCCGTTAGTCAATTAAAGACAATGCTCCAGGCGAAATTGGATCCAAAGGAGAAGGTTGCTGTAGATATGTTTTTCCTGTCCTTCTACTTGATCGGCATGAACAGTAAAGATCTCTTTAATCTTAAAAAAGGCAATATAATGAGTGGGAGGATGGTCTATGTTCGTGCAAAGACGAAAAAGGAATATTCTATCAAGATTGAACCAGAGGTCATGGAGATCCTTGAAAGATACGGTTCTACAGATAGCGATTGGTTGCTTGCAAGTATGCACGAAAAGTATTCAACAGTGCAGGACTTCACGTATGCCATGAATTTTAACCTAAAGAAAGTTGCTGAGAAATGTGAAATAAATATGCCCGTAACCACTTATTATGCCCGCCACAGTTGGGCGACAATAGCCTATAATAACGGAATATCAAAAGACAATGTAAGGCTGGCACTTGGTCATGGTGAAGAAACGGTGACAGACACTTACATTGACTTTGACTTGAAATTGGTAGATATTGCGAACAGGAAGATTATCGACTTAATTGTCTGAATATCTATATCCTGCCTCTGGACTGAGTTCCATAATAAATCTTTGTGCATAACTCTTAAAGACTCCTTTCAGTACAAGTAGTTTTTCCTTCGCTTGATCCAATTCTTCTCCAGAGAGGAGGCCCATGCCTATTTGGTATTCGAGTTCTTTTATTTTGAGAGTTTTTTCATACTCCAATTTTTCCTGTTTTGCCATTGCAGGGATATGGACAATGTTTTCAGGTATTACAGAGAATGTGTTACCGATGTAGTCCTTTCTATATGTATTCTTGAAGTGAATATTGTCCACCGTGACTACATCTGGCAGTTTCAGGATTTGATCCAAAACGTCCTCGGTTGAGAATTTTGGGCAAAGATTTATGCCTTCTCCCTCTGCTTGATTGAACATGACCGTCTTGATCAGTTCTTTATCTATTACCCACTCTCCTTCTTCGTTGAAGTGACCAAAATTATACCAATAGGTATTTTTGGGATTACGGATAACATCCTTCATCAAGTTTTTCTTTATCGTATTCAAGAAACGACATCCCCAGCCAGTCTCTTTCCCTTTGATGTAGCAAGCATTGGTATCTGTTGAAAATCCCAGAGAGCAGGTCTGTACATCAACAAGTTTTCGTGCAAATTGGTACAGATTGATAGGCCTGTTCCGAAAGAACGAAGTAGTGTTTTTCATTCCCTGTGTGAATTTGCACAAGAGTTTGATGGTTTTTGCCTTTTCGAGAACCTTACTATCAGGAATGTTAATGTATACCGTTGAGTTTACATTTTGCCCTCCAAGAAGGTCGATTGCAATAGCCTCGGCACTTTGGCTATTCTTTGATTTTGTTGTTTCAAAGATTACTGTCAGCATTTGATCAGTGCATTGTGAAAATACTTCTTTTAATTGTGTTTTAAGCGCATGGTCATGTGCACTAATTTGAGAGATTTCTACCTTCTTACAGTTGTTGAATTGAAGGTTGACGGACTTAGGGTTTTGTTGCTTCATTTTTGGCAATAAGATTCATAAACAAACTTTCTCTATTTCTATACCCGTCGAGTTCGCGTTCCAATAACTCAACGAGAGTTTTAAGCCTGATGTTTTCAGCTTTAAGCAGTTCTATTTCATCCCTTGCTTTTCCCGTCTTTTGGTCTGATACTGTTATTGTGCTTGAGGTTGACTGTATGTTTACTCCCTTATTTTTGAATTGCACGAATTTGTCTCCGATAAGATCATCGAATGTCACAACATCAGGAAACCTATCCGAAATTAACCTTGCAAGGTTTCTTGATATTCCATTCTTTTCATGGAGAACGTTGTAAATTATTTGAGGATTATCATACCCTATTTCTTTGGCAAATTGACTTGGTGCCATCTTCAGTACATCAATGAGTTGCTGTAATTTTTCTGAATCTTTCATTGTGTTTTTCTTTGAGTTGGTTGATTAATAATCTTTTATTTCTTTGATATTCTTTTATAAAATTGTATCTTTACTGAATAATTGATCAAATATAAAATAAAAGGATAAGAA
>DOVA01000011.1 GCA_003520315.1 Rikenellaceae bacterium
TCCATGATCGTGAATCGATATGATGGAGTTATGTGCACTTTCAGCCAGCGCCCGAATCGCATTGTAAACTCTTTTTTGCATTTCAGGATTGGATCGCTGTATGGCATTCAATTCAATTGAATTGTCATATTCTCCTGTGTCAACAGAGGAGACGGCGCCTCCTCCCATTCCTATCCTGTAATTATCTCCTCCAAGAATTGCAATCTTGTCTCCTNNGCTTGTTTTTAGCAGAATATTCTTTTTTTGCAAATCCGACCCCTCCTGCCAGCATGATTACTTTGTCATAACCGTACTCGACATGGAATTCAGAGTGTTCAAAAGTTAAAACAGAACCGCAAATAAGAGGTTGTCCAAACTTATTTCCAAAATCACTTGCACCGTTTGAGGCTTTGATAAGAATCTCTTCAGGAGTCTGATATAACCATTTGCGTGGTTCGTTGCATTCCCAGTATCTTCCATCAACTTCAAATCGTGGATAGGAGGTCATATAAACGGCTGTGCCTGCCAGAGGAAAAGAACCTCTGCCTCCGGCCATTCTGTCCCGGATTTCTCCTCCGCTACCTGTTGCAGCTCCATTAAAAGGCTCTACTGTGGTGGGAAAGTTGTGAGTTTCGGCTTTTAATGAGATTACACTCTTTTCTTGGCTTATTTCAAAAAAATCAGGTTTATCTCCACTTTGAGGACGAAACAACTGAATGTCCGGCCCCTCTATAAATGCGCAATTATCTTTATATGCTGAAACTATTCTGTTAGGATTAAGCTTAGAGGTCTTCTTTATCAAACCAAAAAGAGTGGACGGCATCTCCACACCATCAATAATAAATGTACCATTAAAGATTTTATGACGGCAGTGTTCTGAGTTGACCTGCGAGAATCCAAACACTTCGCTGTCGGTAAGAGCTCTTCCAAGCTTATCGCTCAATTTTCTGAGGTATTCAATCTCTTCAATGTTGAGAGCAAGTCCTTCTTGTTGATTATACTCTTCAATATCAGTTATATATTTAATCTTATCCGGTTCTCTGCTAATTGTAAAAATCTCTTCGTCCAGATCTTTATAAATTCTTTGCAGCATTTTGTCATGCTTTGCGTCAGGAGAATCTACCCTTATGAATTCTTCCATCCTTTCGATACCTTGAATATTCATATTTATGGTGATCTCAACAGCTGTTGTACTCCATGGAGTTACCATCTCCTTTCTTGGTCCCACAAAATAACCTTGTAACAGTTCTGAAGGTACTTCATCGGCATTTCCGAGTAACCATTTCAATGCTTTTAAATTGTCATCAGATAAAGCTTCTTTAATTTTGACTGCAATAATAATCTGTTGATCTTTGGAAAAAAATAGAATCATAAAAAAATAATGTGATTTGATTCGCAAAATTAATTTTTTTAAGCGATTAATTGCCATTTTTGCAAAAAACATAAGATGTTCGATATTGATTCTTATAACAGGGAAATCGAAAATTTATTTAATCAATTTCCTTCTTACCAAAGGGTGGGCAAGGAGGCTTACAAACCTGGTCTGGAAAGCATGTTAAGGTTTGACAATGCTTTAGGCAATCCTCATAAAAAATTCATGTCAATTCATGTGGCAGGGACAAACGGTAAAGGTTCTGTTTCACATATGATTGCGGCTGTTATTCAGAAAACGGGAGCTAAAACTGGACTTTATACATCTCCTCATTTGACTGATTTCAGAGAGAGAATAAGGATTAACGGGGAAATGGTTTCTCGTGAATTTGTCTATGATTTTCTGTTGAAGTGGAAGCCATTTATGGAAGAAAACAAACCATCATTCTTTGAGATCACAACTGCAATGGCTTTTGATTACTTTGCAAAAGAAGGGGTGGATATTGCAGTTATTGAAACAGGACTTGGCGGAAGATTGGACTCTACAAATATTATTACTCCTATTTTGAGCGTAATTACAAATATAGCACTTGACCATTGTGAACAGCTTGGTAATACTTTGGGTGAAATTGCGAGGGAAAAGGCGGGGATTATTAAGCATAACGTCCCTGTAGTAGTCGGAGAGGTGCTTTATTCTACGAGACCTGTTTTTGTCAGGAAGGCAGAGGAAATGGAATCTAAAATTATATTTGCTCAAGAGTATAAATTTAAGGATGTGAAGATTGCAGATTATAACCTGGATCTCAAGGGAGAATATCAGAATGTTAATATCAGGACTGTTCTTACTGCTCTCAATCTGCTTTCGACAAATGACAAGTTTCAAAATTTAATTCATCATAATTGGAGTGACGCTCTTATAAGAGAAGCATTGCAAAATGTTGCCGTGAGCACTGGTTTGCGTGGACGATGGGAGTATTTGATTAGTAATCCGCCTGTTCTTTGTGATACAGGCCATAATGCAAACGGTTTGGAGTTTGTTTTTGCCCAATTGCGCTCTTTGAAGCCAAAGCGCCTTTTTATGATACTTGGATTTGTGGCTGATAAGAAGCTGGATGCTATAATGGGGATTATGCCCCATAATGCATACTATTTTTTGACTCAGGCTAAGATTCCAAGGGCTCTTGATGCAAATATTCTTGCTGAAAGAGTTTTTAAACTTGGCATAAAGGGAGAAGTGAAATCTTCAGTTGAGGAGGCGATAATTTCCTTCAAAAAGGTTCAAAAGGATGGAGATCTGCTGTTTATAGGCGGTTCAAACTTCATTGTGGCCGAGGCAATCAATTTCTTTGAAAACAAACCTGCTTTTT
>DOVA01000064.1 GCA_003520315.1 Rikenellaceae bacterium
AAAACTGAAACTAATAATGCTTCTGTAAGCGAAGCGGATTGGACTATTTGTCTCAACAAGCCTTTTCAGGCTAAGCTGTGTCATAACATATGCAGGTTTATTCAGGTCTTCTTTAGTTCCGGACAGTTCTGATATATGCTCGGGATGAAGAAGTGACTCCACTGATTGTGCAAGCATGGCTGCTTCTGAGGAGGCAATATCGTTGTATCTGTTCCAGGCAAAACGCAGGTAAAGTGCTAGTATGAATAATACGACCACAGAAAGAATTATCGAATTGATCCTTGTTTTCCTTCTGTCCATCTCGCTTTTGCCAACAGAAGCATTATTAGTTTCAGTTTTATCTGCTGACATTAAAAAGCCCTTCTTTCTTTTTAACTGCATCATTCTCAAAATTATCATGGATAAGGACGTATATATACGCTTGACCGGAGAGAAGGTTTCCTATTTAAAAAACGTAAGTAAAATGAGCCCAGCCTGCCAAATAAATTAAAAAATGATTTGGTTTTTCATACATGCACTCTGCTGACCATATTTTAACTGATTAGCTTCTAAATCGTCTACGATATTTAACAAACTTATGTGAGCATCATGAATTGTTTTTATAAACTTTATCTCGCCGGATATATCTTAAAAAAGATTAACAATGTTTCATAATGATCATCTTATATATTCAGCTCTCCTGCATGCTTGATTTTTATGCTTGTTTCGAAGTTATTTGCAGCGTGAAAGTTCAACACTATTGGTTTTCATGCTAGTTTCACGTGCAATCCTAGCAGTCTGTCGGCGATTACTTGTAGAAAAGCCCCATTAATACCCGGTTAACGTTTTAGCGCATCTTTTTCAGGTTATACGACCTGCTGTCCTTGCGTTCTAATCTTAATTTGAGACATCTTACCTCATCAGAACATGTAATCTCTTAATGTTCCATGACAGGCATACCAATTGCCATTCACATCGGACCGCTTCCAATCCACGGAAAAGAAATTGACGGAAGCCCAATACATTTTTGATGATGCCGAATATAGGCTCTATCGTGCATTTTCTTCGTGAAAATATCTTACGCCCCTCTTTGCTCTTGAGTCTGTTTTTCATTCGCTCCGTTGCCCTCTCTGCCGTTTCAGGTTCGGGTCCTGTAAATCGCTCGATAATGCCCGGGTTATGCGGCATACGTCCAAGAGCTATAAAGGGTGTAATGTTTCTATCTTCACAGGCTTCCACGTTTGTCTCGCTGTAATAACCCGCATCAGCCAGTATTTTTTGTACTTTTGGCAAATCTTCAGGCAACTGATCAATTGCTTTAAGCACCGGAATCAATTCCTGTCTGTCATTGGGCTTTTGAGTCACATCGGATACAACGACCAGGAGAGATTTGTTATCGACCGCTGCCTGTGCGTTGAAGCACTGTTCAAAACCACCGCCCGATATTGGCATGATCCGTGAATCTCCATCCGTGAGATTTACCTGATCCTTTGCGCGTGGTTCAGGTCCTTTGGGAGCGGCAGGTGTTCTGCCGCGGCTCTTCTTTCCTGTCTCCTGCCCGCGCTTTGCGCGAGCCTTCAGTTTTTCCTCATATTCTTTTTTTTCTTGTTCGTAGCGATCTGACGTACGACGTTGGATCTCCTGCTTCGCTTCCTGAATCGCAGCAATTCGTTTGCTTCGACGTGATAGTTCTTCCGGTATATCGAGTTCTTCAGGAAGCTGGGTGTTATCCGCTTCTTCGGCCATCTTTAGCAATTCTTCCATCTCGGACCGGAGCCGTTTTTCAAGCTCACAGGCGTGGCCGTAGCTCATTGCCGAGTGCTTTGACGCATTTGCGTGAACTTTTGTCCCATCTATACTAACTGTGCCAAGTTTGAGACAGCCGACCTGATTCGCCATCAACAAAATCTGCGTAAAAAGAGAGCCAAGCTGAGGCAAAAACCTTTTACGGAAATTGGATATGGTGTCGTGGTCAGGATGCATGTTGACCGCTATATAGCGAAAGGCGACAGAATCGTAGGTTGCGCGTTCTATTTTTCTGCTTGAAAATACTCCTGTCGCGTATCCGTAAAAGATCAAGGAGAGCAACATCCTCGGGTGATAAGCGGCAACTCCGCCTTTACGATAAGCCGATTCAATCGCACGAACATCAAGACTGTCGACAAGCTCAACTACAAATCGCGCAAGATGATCTTCTGGAAGCCATTCATCAACTGATTCAGGAAAAAGAAATTTGGCCTTCCTGTTAATATCTCTAAATTCTCTACTCATGTAAAATCACCCTTAAGCATTGATATTACTAATATTTTAGCATGTTTTATGTGATTTGGGTGTATGTTTTAATAAAGACTAAATCCGACAGACTGCTAGTTAATTATTTTTAGTAGTAGTATTCAGAAAATTAAAAAAATTTTTGACATTTGCAAAATATATTTTAACACTAAGCCTGAGGTAAATGCAGTAAAAATTTTTAAATGATTCTCTATGATAAATAATTAGTTGTCAAGCTAACAACAGTGAATATATATGTTAATAACAAGCAATTTTACAAGAACAATTAACTGGAAAGCTAAGTGTATGTAAATGTTTTGGTAATATACATTTGTGAATTTTTAATTTAAATTAAATGCAAATGTATTTAATATGCTTGTATTGTACAAAATT
Source organism: Rikenellaceae bacterium (assembly GCA_003520315.1). The sequence goes on from DOVA01000064.1 coordinate 2,644, forward strand.
AAAAGCTAGAGAAAATTTAATTGGGGGTAGACAATTTTGGAGCAGGTGTTCGTAGTGTCAGCAGTGAGAACTCCAATAGGTAATATTGGTGGTGTATTTAAGGATGTTTTACCTGAAACCCTACTTTCGATTGTCATGAATGCGGCGATTGAGAAGGCCGGAATTTCCAAGGAAATAATTGATGAAGTGATTGTGGGACAGGCAAAACAATCGACCGACCAACCCAACATTGCAAGATTGGCGTCATTGATGGTTAAAATTCCCGAATCAACTCCGGCATATACGGTACATCGTCAATGTGCATCTGGTATGCAGGCGATTCTTTCCGGTATGCAGCAAATACAGACCGGATATTCGGACGTGGTATTAGTCGGCGGTGTTGAAAGTATGAGTACGGCCCCCTTTTATGTCAGAAATGCTAGATTTGGAGTAGGGAATGGTAATACCTTTTTTATAGATCCTAATACTGAAAGTCAGCCTAGAAGCCAGCCCAATGATATTTATGGGACATTTAATATGATACAAACAGCTGACAATATTGCTGTGAAATACGGAATAACTCGTGAAGAATGTGATGTTTTTGCTCTAGAAAGCCAGCAAAAGGCAATTTCCGCCATAGATAATGGGCTCTTTAAGAATGAAATTGTCCCGGTTTATGTTCCTCAAAGGAAGAAGGAACCGCTATGTGTTGACACTGATGAATTTCCAAAAAGAGATACCAACCTGGAAAAAATGTCCAAACTTAAACCTGTATTTGAAAACGGAGTTACAAGTGCCGGAAATGCTTCAGGCCGGAACGATGGTGCATCCGTACTTGTCTTGATGTCATTGTCAAAAGCTGAAAAGTTAGGCTGCACTCCTATAGCAAGAATAATAGCAGGAGTTGCTGCAGGTGTTGATCCTCGGTACATGGGACTGGGGCCAGTTGCTGCAACAAAGAAGCTTTTTACGATGCTGGAAAAAGACAATCTAAAATTGAAAGACTTTGACTATTTTGAATTGAATGAAGCATTTGCCGCCCAATCTATTGGTTGTATCAAGGATATGAATTTTGATCGAAGTATTTTAAACGTAAATGGTGGAGCTATATCGCTTGGTCACCCACTTGGCTGTTCAGGGGCAAGAATATCGACAACGCTGCTGCACGAGATGCAGAAGCGCAAAGTGAAGTATGGCTTAGCTACTATTTGTATTGCCGGTGGACTTGGAATGTCCATGGCGTTTGAAAATCTTTAAAAGGATAGTGTTGAAAAATGAATAATGTTTTAAAAAGCAAGAAACTTAAATCAATCGAAGATGCCATGAAATTAATTAAAAGCGGAGACAGAATAATGGTGAGTGGTTTTGGTAATTCCGGGGATCCCAAAATGCTTGTTGAAGCACTTACTAAAGTTGATGCAAAGGATCTGACTATTATCAGCAACGATCTGGGTTCTCCCAATGAAGGCCTTGGAACGTTGTTGACTGCAGGCAAAGTTAAAGGGCTTATAGGAAACTATTATAACTGGAATCCAGAAGTTGCAGATGAATTTAATGCGGGGAATATCACGGTCGATCTAATCCCTCAAGGTTCTTTTGCAGAAGGAATACGTGCCGCCGGGGTTGGAGTTGCAGGATTTTATACAAAAACTGCTGTTGGGACAGGCCTTGAAAACGGAAGAGAAGTTAAGGAATTCAACGGGGAAAAATACTTGCTTCAAGAGGCTATTCCTGCTGATGTGGCTTTGATTTCAGCATGTAAGGCAGATGAACTTGGTAATCTAGTCTATTACAAAACGGCACGCAATTTCAACCCATTGATGGCAATGGCAGGAAAATTAGTCATTGCAGAAGTTTCAGAAATCGTTCCTGTTGGAAGTTTAGACCCAGAATCTGTCGTGACACCGCATATTTTTGTTGATGTGCTTGTTAAAAGGGGTTGTTAGTTATGTATTTATTTGATGAAGAAACTGCCAAAAAAAGAATTGCACAAAGAATAGCCAGAGAATTTTCGGAAATGAGCAAAGAAAAGGATCTCTTTGTAAATCTGGGTGTCGGCATACCAACCATGGTAGCTGATTACATTGAAAGTAAAAAAGTTTTTCTTCAAGCGGAAAATGGGATGTTAGGTGTCGGTCCCGCAGCATGTGATGGAGAATGTGACCCTTTGCTTATTAATGCAGGTCGAATAAATGTAACAGAGACACCTGGGTGCAGCTACTTTGACAGTAGTACCTCTTTTGGAATGATAAGGGGTGGTCATGTCGATGCAACGGTTATCGGTGCTTTTGAGGTCGATCAGGAAGGAAATGTAGCAAACTGGATCATTCCAAACGGAAAAATGCTTGGTGTTGGTGGTGCTATGGACTTAGTTACAGGTGCAAAGAAAGTTTACATTGCAATGCAGCACGTAAGTAAAAAAGGAGTACCGAAACTTTTGACTAAGTGCAAGTTGCCAATTACAGGATACGGAAAAGTATTCACAGTTGTTACTGAATATGCATTATTTAGATTTAGAGAACAAAAGATGTATCTCGAAGAGATTAGTTCAGAAATAACTCTTGAAGATCTGAAGAGCATCACACCTGCAGAATATGTTGTCTCTGAAAATTTGAAGAATATGTAGTCTGAGTTAGGGGGGGTAATTATGAATTACAAAAACATCCTAGATTTTAGTAATAAAAATGTTTTGATTACAGGTGGGGCAGGGAGCCTAGGCTCTGAATTTGCTAGAGCTTTTGCTTCATGTGGAGCAAATATTATTATTTCTGATATTAATGGAATAAAAGCATCTGAAATACTGGATGAGTGCCGGAGTTATGGTGTAAAAGCAAACTTTTTACCCTGCGATCTTAGAAGCGTTGACAGCATAAAAAAAATGGTAAGCGATGCAATAAATTTGGAAGGAAAAATAGATATACTTTGCAACCATGCCGGATTCAATATTAGAAAACCAGCAGTAGAGTACACTGAAGAAGAATGGGACGCGCTGATGGAAGTAGATTTAAAAGCAATATTCTTTGTAGCTACTGAAGTTGGCAAACATATGATTTCAAACAGGGCCGGCAAAATAATTAACACAGCATCTGTTTCTGCAGTAAGGGGACACAAGAATCTATCAATATATGCTTCTGCTAAGGGTGGTATTCTTCAACTAACTAAAGTTTTAGCGCATGAGTGGGCTGAGTATGAAGTTAATGTTAATGCAATTGGTCCTGGTTATTTTGTAACTCGTCAAACAAAAGAATACTTAAATGAACCAGAAACAAAAAAAT
>DOVA01000159.1:0-1254 GCA_003520315.1 Rikenellaceae bacterium
TATTGTTGTAATAGTCAATATAATCTTTCAAACCTTTATAAAGTTCTTTACCGTCTTCCGCTGGATTGATGTAAATATAGTTTCGTTTTAGTGTTCCCCAAAATCTTTCGATAAAAATGTTGTCCAGACATCTTCCTTTTCCATCCATACTGATTGTAATACCATTGTCATTAAGATATTCAACCCAGGCCTCACAGGTGAATTGCGAGCCTTGGTCAGAGTTTACTATTTCTGGGCTGCCATGCCTGGCTATCGCATCACGAAGCACTTTGTGGCTGTTTTCTGAATCAAGAGAATTGGATAGCCCCCAGCCAACGATATATCGGCTATACACGTCAATGATGGCAGTCAAGTACATGAACCCCCTTAACATACTTACATATGTGATGTCGATTTCCCAGACTTGGTTTGATCGCGTTATTTCCAAACCCCTGAGCTTGTACGAATGTATGAACTTAGCCAAACCCAGCTTGCTCAGGTTCCGTCTCGGATAGATGGCCATCACGCCCATCTTCCGCAGAACCCTCCTGACGCGTTTTGGACCTATCAGAATGCCCATCGTTTTGAGGAAACTGACCATGCTCAGAACGTCATGCGTGGGGTGTTCTCCTTATCCATCTTGTCCATCAGATCCAGATCTTCAGGGTTCACCCCTACAGGCTTGTAGTAAAGATTGCTCCTGTTCAGTCCCAGAAGCTTACACTGCCTGCGCAAACTGATTTCCGTTCTCGGGGACACTATTTTTTGGAGGGTTTCAGTATCCCCAATTGCTCTGACACCCTCTTGCAAAAATCCACCTCAATTTCCAATCTTCCTATCTTTTCATATAATGCCTATTCTCTCTTTTCGTCCTCTTCATCCGGTGCTTTTGTTGAGAAGATCTCCGGACTACGGGAGAGAAATTCTCTCTTCCATGTTGAAATCATCTGTGGGTGGACCCCGAAGCGTTTAGATAGCTCGCTGAGTGTCTCTTGTTCCTTGATTGCCTCAATGGCTACTTGCGCCTTGAAAGCGGCACTGTGTTTTTTCCTGCTTGTCTTCTTACGAGTAAAATTAATCATTTTATTAAATTTACCCAGTGGTCTGAATTTGCGGGAGTATTATAAAGTATCCTGGGAATTTTTTCTTGGGATGCTTTTATATTAAGTCGGGGATATTGTAGGGGATTTTAAAAAGCAAAAAACCATAAATGGTTAATTTTAACTGATTTATGGCTTTTTAAGGTGCCCAGAACAAGACTCGAACTTGCACACC
>DOVA01000159.1:1265-1514 GCA_003520315.1 Rikenellaceae bacterium
TCTACCAATTCCACCATCTGGGCTTGCGATTGCTACTGCAAATATACTCTCTTTTTTTATTTTTAAAAATTTTTAAATTATTCGTAACTTAGCATAAAATAATAAAATTAGAAATGAACGAAAATTTCAGAAAACAGATTTCTAATATTGAAGATCTTGTTGAAATTAGTGAAATATTGTCAGAAAGCACTGTTTTGCTTGAGAGTATATCAAAATATATAAAACACCCTTTTGATCCACAATTTTCCC
>DOVA01000159.1:1527-3808 GCA_003520315.1 Rikenellaceae bacterium
ACACTATCTATCTTCTCGGAGAATATCATGACAGGGACGAAGAGGCAGATAATAGCTCAATCATTGAGATCCTTTACGATGCTATTGAACACAAGCTTGTTACAAGTGCTCATCAGCTTAAGGGTAAAGGTCTTTTTTGTGGTCTGGTAGAGGCATGTGCTATCAAAAAGCTGGGGTTTGATATCACTTCTGATTCTGAAATGCCTGAAAAAGATTTCTTATTCGACGATCGGAACCCCGCCATTTTGGTGAGCGTTGATGGCAAACAGGAGGATAAATTTGTTGATTACATGTTCAATAATGGGGTTAGGCTGACTCTTCTCGGTCATGTCACAAAAGGAGAAATGAGACTTGATGATCTCTCTTTTGGATTCATAAACAGCTTTATTGAATAATGAAAAAAGAGCTGAGTAAGGAGTATTCAAAAATTTCCTCCATGTTCAACTCAATTTCAGGCAAGTATGATTTCCTAAACCACTTGCTCTCTTTTGGAATTGACAAAACTTGGAGAAATAAACTTGTTAAAAGATTGAAGAATATTCCCGAATACAGCAAAGTACTCGATATAGGATGTGGAACCGGCGACCTTACAATAGCTTTGTACAAAGCAGGATTTGAAACCGTGGGTTTGGATATTGCAGATAAAATGTTGAAAATTGCCCAAAAAAAAAGTAGCTGTCTTAATAAAAAAGATATTACAATTCCTCAATTTTTTGAGGGGAACGCTGAAAATCTTCCTTTTGGTGATTATGTTTTTGATGCGGTCACAATCTCATTCGGAATTAGAAATTTTGATGACAGGGAGAAAGCTTTAAAAGAGATCTTCAGAGTTCTCAAAAACAATGGGAAACTTGCTATTCTCGAGTTTTCTGAGCCTAAAAACAAACTTTGGAGAAATTTATACAACATCTATTTTTCCCAAATACTACCATTTATTGGAAGATTGATTTCCAAGGATACGAAAGCATATAAATACCTTCCTGCCTCTGTGAGAGATTTTCCGCAATACGAGGATTTTTGCAACGAAATAAGCATGACTGGGTTTTCAAATATTATTTACAAGCCTCTTACAGGAGGAATTGCTACATTATATTTTGCAGATAAATTGGGGTAACTGAGATCATATCGATTGTTCTGTATTCAGTATATTATCTTCTGGCAATTATCTTTTCAGCCAGCATAATGTACAAGAGACTTGACCCAGTCAAGTCTCTTTCCTGGATTGTTGTCATCCTGTTTCTTCCATATATTGGACTATTCTTCTATCTGTTCTTTGTACAAAACTTCCGTAAAACCAAAATATACAGCAGAAAGGGAGTCAGAGACGAGAGACTGAGGAGATTGATGAGCCACAGACAAATGAAGCTTTTCAGAGACAGTCCGGAAAGCGTTCCTGCCGAACTGCATAAATTCAGAAAATTAATTTTTCTAAATCTTAACGGCAATAGAAGTGTTGTCGGTAAAAACAGTAACATTGAGACATTCTTTTCCGGCAAAGATGCACTCGACTCAATGTACAACTCTATTATTGAAGCAAAGCAGCACATACATCTCCAGTCATACATTATTGTAGATGATACCACCGGTAATAGATTTAAATCTCTTCTGATTTCCAAGGCAAAAGAGGGTGTTGAGGTCAGAATAATATATGATTACGTTGGAAGCTGGCATCTAAAAAAAGAATTTGTTGAAGAGATGCAACAGGCAGGCATTGAAGTCTTAGTTTTTGCTCCCGTAAAGTTTCCGACACTTACCTCAAAAGTCAATTATAGAAATCACAGAAAAATTCTCATTGTAGACGGATATATTGGATTTCTTGGCGGTGTAAATATAGCCGACAGATATTATGATGGAGGTAATTTTATAGAGTGGAGAGATACTCATATAAAAATTGTGGGAGAATCTGTTGCCTCACTTCAGTCAAGTTTTTTGCTCGACAGGTATTTCATTCTTCACAAACAGCTTAAGCGAAAGAAAAAATATTTCCCTTCTCACCCTGCAGTATACAATCAATCTGAAGAGATAGAAAAACCTATTTACGCTCAAATCATAACTTCAGGACCTGACAGCGATTGGGCAAGCATCATGCAGTGTTATTTTCAAGCAATCGCTGAAGCCAAAAAAAACATCTATATTATTACGCCTTACTTTACTCCTAATGCATCTCTCCTCGATGCCCTAAAGATAGCCGCCCTTTGTGGATTGGATGTTTCAATAATGATTCCGGAAAAAAGCGACACAGTTTTAGGCCATTGGGGGACTATGTCCTATGCAGCTGAAC
>DOVA01000089.1 GCA_003520315.1 Rikenellaceae bacterium
TGAAAGAACTCATGCAAAAATATCCCCGTTCTCCTGAGAGAACCCTCGGTGGATTTGATACCGGTATGGCGTCGAGGTTTGGATATGTGCCTACGCAGGCACTGGTGAAAGCACTATTAGAAGAAGATCCTTACTTGCCTAAAATAGGCATCGGATTTGTTAATAATCCTCTTATTACTTATCCAGATTCAAAGGCAACGGCAGAGGCATTTAAAAAATTCGAATTCTTAGTTTTCTCTGAGCTATTCCATACGGCTACGACTAGAATCTGCGATATAGTATTGCCGGCTGCATTTATGCATGAACACGATACAGTAGGATATTGGCCACAATGGCACGGTGGGATTCGAGCAAATGTAAAATTGGTTGATCCTCCTGGAGAAGCCTGGTCGGACATGAAATTTATCAATGAATTGGCTAAGCGAGTAGGTTTGCAGAAATATTTTTGGGACAATGAAGAACAAATACTGGATTACATGGTAAAACCTATGGGACTTACATGGAAGAAGTTCCGGGATGAAGTCCATTATGTCGAAGGTAAGTGGAAATATGACCCTGATAAAGTGATCGGCTATGGGACCCCTTCGGGAAAAGTAGAGCTGCGTTGTGACACATTAAAGAAATATGGTACGGATCCTGTTCCAAGATTCAAAGATTTAAAAAAACCATTAGAAAGTCTCTTTGATTTAACAAATAATTATCCTCTTATTATGACTAATTACAAAAGCGAAATTATGATGCTTTCAGGATACAGAAACATTGATCGCCTGATGAAAAAGTCATTACCTCCTACCGCATATTTGAATCCCGATACTGCAAGAGAATATGGTATTGATGAAGGTGATTGGTTTTGGACTGAAACATACAGGGGAAGGATGAAACAACAGGCGAGATTGCAGAAGGGAGTTCATCCAAAGGTGGTAAATGTCGAATTCGGCTGGGGGGATTGGGTGTATCAAGACTCGAACCAAAATGTGATCACCGATTATCGTCAACCTTGGGATGATGCCACAGGGTCATGCGCTATCAGAGGATATGCCTGTAAGATATATAAGGTAAAAAGGAAGGAGAAATAACAATGGAAAAAGTCCTGAGTAAAAATAATTTGAAAGAATTCTTTGAAGATTTGAAGGGGAAATATGAGATTATTGGACCATCCATCAAAGGCGGCGGTACAGCAAATTACAGTTACCCAACGTTCGCGTCTATTAATCAATTTGAGGACCTGGTGCTCGATTATACGACTACGATGGTTTCCCCAAAGAGTATATTTTTTCCTAATAATCAAATACTGTATCAATACAACAAACGTACAGACGGCAATGTGAATGTTGTGGATATTGAAGATGAATGGAAAAATACCAAAGTAATCTTTGGAATGCATCCATGTGACATTAATTCATTACTATATCTTGATAAAGTATTTCTCGAAGGGGACTTTAAGAATGATAGATTCCAAAATAAAAGGAAGAAAAGTATCATTATTGGCATTACTTGTAATAAGCCTCACAACTCTTGTTTTTGTAATACATTTGGTTCTGGTCCAGATATAGACAAAGGTTATGACCTTCTTTTGACTGACCTCGGAAGTAGTTATTTCGTTAGCGCTGCGACGAAAAAAGGCAGGGAGCTACTTTCTGCCGAGTATTTTGGGGAAGCAACTAAAGTTCATAAGAAGAAGAGAGATGCAACATTGGATAAAGCAAAGAAAGCTCTTCCCCGAGAGCTTGACCTTGAAAAGATTGCAACGAACATATCGAATCTTAATCTTGACGAAACCTTGGCTGACTTTACAGGGCTTTGTTTTACATGTGGAAGCTGCAACATGGTTTGTCCTACATGTCACTGTTTCAGTATCGTTGAAAAAACAAATCCCGATCATACTCAAGGAACAAGAAACCTCATTTGGGATTCATGCCACTTCGAGAAATTTGCTACAATAGCCGGCAATGTGAATGTAAGACCTGATGTTAAATCAAGGTTTAAGCATCGAGTATTGGATAAATTCTACTATGACGTAGAAAGATATGGAAATAATTTCTGCATAGGTTGTGGACGATGTCTGGACTTCTGTCCCGGTCATATGAGTATCCTTGATGCAGCATTGAAAATTGAGGAGGGAAAGTGATGAGTAACCTATACATACCTGAACTTGCAAGAATTGTTGGTAGCAAGGAGGAAACCTCCAGCATCAGAACAATAACCGTTTCAATGCAAAATAAAAAACAGTTAACTGTACATCCTGGTCAATTTGTTGAAATGACGATATTTGGCTATGGCGAATTTCCTATAAGCGTCTCATCTATTATTGACAATAAAGGCGCTTTCCAAACAACGGTTCAAGAAAAAGGCAAAGCGACTAATGAGACAAGAAATTTGAAAAATGACACTACAATCGGTATCAGAGGACCGTTCGGTAAGGGTTTTTCTTTGGAGGAGATGAAAGGGAAAAATGTCTATATTGTTACAGGTGGTATTGGTTTAGCTGCTGTATGGTTACTTCTTGACGAAATATTAAAAGATAGAAAACATTATGGTAGCTTGAAATTGTTACATGGTGCCAGAAAGCCGTCAGATATGATCTATAAAGATTCTTTTGTTTTTAATAATCAGGAAGCAAAAAGAAAAGGAATTGAAGTATTTTTGACAGTGGATGACCCGGACAAAACATGGAAAGGAAACGTTGGGTTGGTTACAGATCTTTTCAAAAAAACAAACATAACGGCTGATAATGCCGTTGTGGTTCTCTGTGGCCCAAGTATTATGATGAAATATGCATCAAAGATTCTAATAGATATTGGCTTCGATGAAAGTCAGATTATCCTATCCATGGAAAGGCGGATGCAATGCGGTATGGGAGTTTGTGGGCACTGCATGATTGGCGAAAAACGAGTATGTTTAGAAGGTCCTGTATTTCATTATACTGAGATAAAAGAATCATTAGATAAGGTATTCTAATTGAAACATGCTTTTCGGTCAGACAGAAGGAGCGTGATTTTGGAGAAACCTTATAACCCGTAACCTTCACACTTAGAAAAAACGTGCATTAGCAGGATTATTGAATAAGAAAATCGGTCAAGGGTTTTTAAAATACAATTAGGAAGGATGTTATATATGAGGAACATTCATCAACTTTTAGATTTGAAGGGGCAGACTGCAATCGTTACTGGAGGGGCTGCAGGTATAGGAATCCAAATGTCTTATGCTTTGGGAGAGGCAGGCGCGAACTTGGTTTTAGCTTCAAGAAAAATTGAGCGATGTGAAGAAGTCGCTGAAAAACTGAAAAGAGAATTGAAAATTGAAGTATTACCTGTTCAATGCGATGTTGCGAAAGAGGAAGATGTGGATGGGCTATTCAACAGTGCGCTGAAGAAGTTCGGGAAAATTGACATACTTGTGAACAATTCAGGTGCTACATGGGGTTCTCCTTCACTTGAATTTCCGATATCAGGTTGGAAAAAGGTTATTGATACAAATGTGACGGGTCTATGGATGATGTGTCAGCGGGCTGGAAAAATAATGGCTGCTCAAAATTATGGAAGAATAATTAATTTGGCTTCAATTGCTTCGTTTGTAGGTGCGCTGCCGGAACTAATGGATTCAGTGGCTTATCAAACAAGTAAAGCAGCGGTTTCGGGACTGACGAAAGATCTTGCTGTTAAGTGGGCAAGGCACAATATTACAGTAA
>DOVA01000180.1 GCA_003520315.1 Rikenellaceae bacterium
TAAGAGCGGCATTGGGGTAATCAGTGATACCGAAGCCCAACCCATTGTCGTGAATTCGCATTTGGGACGTTTTGCTGTGGCTACGGTCAGCAAAATTGTCAATTCAGATGAAATAGAGGACTATTTTCTCAAAAAACATCATACTTTTTCTGAAACGAGTCAGGGGACTGTCAATCCTACGGAGATGATAGCCATGTTAATTGCTGAGGGAGAAGATTTTATATCCGGGATCCGAAATGTGCAGGAGAGGGTAAAGGGTACTTGCTCTATGCTTGTTCTTACGGAAAATGGTATTTTAGCTGCAAGGGACAAACTTGGCAGGACTCCTGTGATTATTGGCAAAAAGGATGGTGCTTATGCTGCTGCATTTGAAACTTGTGCCTTTTCCAATTTGGGCTATGAAGTGGAGAGGTTTTTGGGGCCTTGTGAGGTTGTGAGAATTACTGCAGATGGGTGTGAACAGTTGAGTAAGCCCGGAGAACGAATGCCGGTCTGTTCTTTTCTGTGGGTATATTATGGTTATCCTCCTTCTTATTATGAGGGTATTAACGTGGATGAGTGTCGTTATAGATGTGGAGCTGCTCTTGCAAGGAGGGACTGTGTAAAAGCCGATTTCGTGGCGGGTATTCCGGATTCAGGCATAGGACATGCCATAGGTTACAGTCATGTTAGTGGTATTCCTCTTAAAAGGCCTTATGCTAAATATACTCCTACGTGGCCGAGGAGTTTTATGCCTCAAAGTCAGAATATGAGGGAGTTGGTGGCCAAGATGAAGCTTATTCCCAACCGGGCGGTTATAGAAGGCAAGTGTGGTATTTTTCTCGATGATTCTATTGTTAGAGGTACTCAGTTGAAAGATAATGTTGTAGATTTACTTGAGTCTGGTATTAAGGAGATTAATATGAGGATTGCTTGCCCTCCACTCACTTTCCCGTGCGAATTTATAAATTTCAGTCGTTCGAGGTCGAGCCTTGATTTAGCTACTCACAAGGCCGTTAAGAGAATAGAGGGGTCGTTGGAAGGGGTTGATTTNNAAAATATAAGGCTATGGTGGAGGAGATCCGAAAAACTTTGGGGCTTACTTCTCTTGTTTTTCAGAGATTGGATGATTTGGTGGAAGCTATTGGTATTCCCAAAGAGAGTTTGTGTACTCATTGTTGGGACGGTTCAAGTTATTTTTAGAATGTAGTATTTTTATTAAAAGGTTATGGATAGCAACGGTTCAAATATTGTCAAAAGAAGAGTTAGAGTGCGATTTGCTCCGAGTCCGACGGGACCTTTGCATATAGGAGGGGTGAGAACAGCTCTTTTTAATTATTTTTTTGCAAAGAAGCATGGGGGTGATTTTATTCTAAGGATCGAAGATACAGATTCTCAACGTTTTGTGCCTGGTGCTGAAGAGTATATCAATGAGTCTCTCAGATGGTGCGGGATTAGGATTGATGAGGGAGTTGCTGAGGGAGGCAGTTATGGCCCGTACAAGCAGAGTGAAAGGAGAGGCATTTACAGGCAGTATGCAGATATGTTGGTTGATTCAGGGCATGCTTATTATGCTTTTGATTCAGCAGAATCGCTGGAGAGGTTGAGAAAGGAGGCTGAATCGCGTGGTGAAACATTTAATTATAATTACAAGTTGAGGGGTTTGATGGAGACCTCTCTTGTGCTTTCTCAGGATGAAGTCAGGGCAAGAATTGAAAGGGGAGACCAGTGGGTAATTCGTTTTATGATGCCTGAGAATGAGGAGATCCATATGTCTGATCTTATAAGGGGAGATGTGGTTGTGAATTCTTCTACTCTGGACGACAAGGTGCTTTTTAAAAGTTCTGATATGTTGCCAACATATCATTTGGCCAACGTTACTGATGATTATCTTATGGAGATAACTCATGTGATCAGGGGTGAGGAGTGGTTGCCTTCATTGCCTTTGCATGTGATGCTTTATAAAGCTTTTGGTTGGCTTGACAGGATGCCTGAGTTTGCTCATCTGCCTTTGTTGCTCAAGCCTGCCGGTAATGGCAAGCTTAGTAAACGTGATGGAGATAAGATGGGTTTCCCAGTTTTTCCTTTGCAGTGGAAATCGCCTGATGGTGAGATTTTTCGCGGGTACAGGGAGGATGGTTATTTCCCGGAGGCTTTTGTCAATCTTCTTGCTCTTCTTGGATGGAATCCCGGCACAGAGCAGGAGATATTTTCTATGGATGAGCTTATTGGGCTGTTCTCTTTTGACAGGGTGAGTAAGGCTGGTGCTAGATTTGATCCGGAGAAGGCTAAATGGTTTAATCATCAGTATCTTGTGAGGAAGAGTAATGAGGAGCTTGCAGGACTTTTTTCATCTTTTATGAACTCTTTGGGTATGGAGGTGAGTTGGGAGAAGGCTCTGAGAATTGTGGATATTATGAAGGTTCGTGTCAACTTTGTTCACGAGATGTGGGAGAAGGCTGAGTTTTTCTTTTTGAGGCCTGAATCTTATGACGAAGCTTCGGTTAGGAAGTTTTGGAAAGAAGATGTTCCTGCTATTATGAAGGAGGTTGTGGGTGTGCTGGGTGAACTGGAAGTGAAAGAGTTTGTTTCTGCAAAGATTGAGGAGAGTCTTGAGAATTTTATTCGTGAGAAGGGATATGGCATGGGCAAGGTTATGAATGCTGTCAGGCTTTGTCTTATAGGAGTGTCTAATGGTCCGGCAGTTGCTGATGTTTGTGAGGTGATTGGTCGGGAAGAGAGTATTGTGCGGATTGAAAGGGCTGTTGAGGTTCTGGACAATTTTGAAATTTGATTTGTATTAGTTACCTTTGCGGTCACTTTTGACGAGATAGGGCGCATTCTTCTAACGGTTAGGAAGCGGGATTCTCATTCCTGAAATAGCAGTTCGATTCTGCTATGCGCTACTGACGAATATGTTAAGATTTACAGGTTTGTTAAAAAGGTATTTGGTTGTCGCCGTTTTGGGTTTTGCAGGAGCTTTTATTTTTATTTCGTCAAACTCTGCAAAATGTGCCAATTCTCTTGTTGGAGATTTGCAATCGCAGTCTGAGAAAACCGAGAATATTATTAGTCAGTTCAGATCTCAACTGAGTCAGTTGCCGGCTTTTGAAATGGGCTTTTCCATGAATTATGACGGGCAGGTGAGTGTGGGTACAGTGCAGGCTCAAAAGGATTTCTACAGGATGGATAATAAAGATTTGTCTCTTTATTGTGACGGTGATACTAAATGGATTTACAATGTAGCTAATAATGAGGTGATTATTTTGAAAAATGATCTTTCTCAGGTGGATTTGCTTGAAAATCCGTTGGCTTTTTTCTATTCGCTTGGTAAAGGTTACTCTTATCCGGAGAAAGTTAAGTCCTCTAACGTCAATAAAGTTCCTGTGTGGGTAGTAGATCTTTTTCCTATAAATAAAAGGCTGGGTTACAGTAAAATATCGTTGATGATTGACAAAAGGAACTATTCTCCTGTGAGGATTGTCTATGTGATGAAGAGTGGTGAGGTTGTTACTGTGGATATTACTTCTTTTACAGAAAAGAAACCTTGGGAGAAAGATCATTTCAGATTTGATACTGCTAAGTATAATGGGCTCAGAGTGAGCGACATGAGGTGAAAGAGTGATTAGTTCTCAGCGGTTTGTGATTGGAAAATGGAGAGTTGGGTGGTGGCCTCTGCAAAGAGTTCTTTTATTGATTCGTATGTGTTGTTGAGATATTGAGGCAGTTCTGTGGGTTTTATCCAGACTATTTGTTCGATATTTTCTTCTTTCTGTGGTGTTGTCTTGGTCTTTTTACCGTGATATTCCATATGAAACCAGTATGTGCATTTAATTGTGAGATTGTTGTCCCTGTTCATGTAGGTATGATAGGTTTCACATATTTTATTTTTTATTTGCAAGTCTTTTATGCCGCACTCTTCTTCTACTTCTCTTAATGCAGTTGTCTCTATGTCTTCTCCATCTTCCTGTTTGCCTTTTGGCAGATCCCAAAGGTTGTCGCGTAATATAAGCAGAAGCTCTCCCTCGTTATTTGTTACTAAACCTCCTCCTGCTGTAATTTTAATGAGTTTTTTGCAGAGTTGATCAAGTGTGGCCTCCTGGTCTGAAGTTAAGATCATTAGTTTCTCGATGTTGGTGAGTTTGGTAAAAAGAAACGGGAGTTCTTCCGTTTTTTGGTCATTCCCTGGGAAGAAGTGTACTGTTGAAGGATCTTCCAGGAGATGTTGTACAGTCATTTTATCTCTTTGTTTTGGTTCGTTGTTAGAATAGATGATTATACGCCGGTTGTTGAAGAAGAGACTGTACATTTATAAAAATATGGATTGATTTTTTATCTTTGTACAAAGATACTTGAAATTATGGATTTAGTTGAAGAAATTGTAGCGAAGCTGCTACTCGACATCGAAGCTGTCCGTTTGAATCCTGATGCTCCTTTTACTTGGGCTTCGGGGTGGAGAGCTCCAATTTATTGTGATAACAGGAAGATTCTTTCGTTTCAGGAACAGAGGAAGATAATATATGACAATCTGACTAAGCTGGTTAGGGAAAATTATCCTGATGCTGAGGTTATTGCCGGTGTTGCTACAGGAGCTATTGCATGGGGTGCCCTGGTTGCCGAGATGCTCAATCTCCCTTTTATTTATGTCCGCCCAATACCAAAGGATCATGGTACAGGTGCTCAGATTGAGGGTTACTTGCCTGATAATGCTTCAGTTGTAGTGGTTGAAGATCTTATCTCTACCGGTGCAAGTTCTCTCTCGGCTGTGAGTTGTTTAAACAGGAGCGGCGCTAACGTTTTGGGTATGGTGGCGATTTTTTCATACAATTTTGATGTGGCACGCCGCTCCTTCGAATATGCCAACTGTGAGTTGAGGACGTTGACTAATTATGACATGTTGATAGAGCAGGCTCTTAAGAGTGGTTATATCAAGGAAGAGATGATGGAGACATTGCGTCAGTGGAAATATCGTCCTGAGGCATGGGGAAAGTAGAAATGGGAGAATTGATTGTATGAGCAGTACAAATATCAAGGGTCGGAAGATTTTGGTTAAACAACCTGCAGAAGTTCTATTTGCGATGTTTTCCGACTTGTCAAATTTTTCAAAGAGTGTTCCTGCTGATGTTTTGAAAGGCAATGAACTGATTGCTACTCAGGATACTGTTGTTACCAAGGTTCAGGGATTTGAAATTGGTCTTAAGGTTGCTGAAAGGGTGCCTTTTTCTCTTATCAAGTATGAACAGTATGGAAATTCTCCCTTTCCTTTTGTTTTTTTTATAACTTTTGATGAAAGGTGCACGGGGGAGACAGAGTTGATGATTGAGTTGGAAACTGAACTTTCTGGCATGTTGAAAATGATGCTGGGTGGAAAGCTTAAGGAGTTGGTTGATAAAGTTACCAATGAATTGGAATTAAATTTAAATAGAAAATGAAAAGATTATGGGGTTTTACTGCTCTTTGCTCAATGGTTTTGGCAAATTTAACGTTATCTCCTGCTATGGCTCAGGTACCTTCTAACAGTAAGCATTTGAAAGTCTCTATTATCCCTGAACCAGTGAAGGTGGTGCCGGGTATTAATT
>DOVA01000174.1 GCA_003520315.1 Rikenellaceae bacterium
TGAATAAATATTTCCTTCGTCAAAAAGATTCCAAGTATTATAAACCCAGATACACTGAGTAACAAGAGATATAATCATTCTAATTGACGGGATGTGAGTGATGAGGCTGATGTTTGTAGAGAATCTCTCCCTGCCTGTACCTTTAGTCATGGCATTATCTCCGCTCCATATGGCTACATACTCAAATTTCTGAGAAGGTACTATTGGATCTGCAGAGCCAGTATAGGAATTATATTGTCCGTTATATTCATTCTCTGTCCTTATATATGAACCATTTACAATAACAGATGTGTTTATTGGGCTAATCTTACCAAAATTAATATCATATTCTATGCCCCATTTATTGGATTTGGCGCGATTGTCTGGTCTTGGATAAGACTTGTATTCAGTGTTGGTCTTATAGCCAAGCTGCTCATATACACCTTGTTCGTTTTTCACCCAAACTCTTCCATTCTCAAATTTTGGCGAGGCTGTCTGACTGGTAACAGTATTATAGTAATCATAAGTTTGAGGAACATAAAAATTGTTTGATGAAATACCATTAGTCAAACTCTCGTTAAAATATGTAATTTGAGCATCTACACCAAGAATGTTAAAGTCAATTCCAAACTCCGCATTTTTTGTCTTTGCGGGTTCGAGATTATAGGGTAGTCTCTCGTCAATTACACTTGTCTGAATAACAGCTAGAGATTCTCCGGTTGAACTATTTCTATATTGGAAAAGGCAGTTGTCAAGGTAACTTGGTGCGGGATAAAGTATTGATATAGAAGGCAATTTTTGCATAATACCCCATCCACCACGTATTGCGAGAGATCGTATAACTCCTTCTTTTTTTCTTTTATCTATTATGTTGTATTTGGCATTAAAACGGGGATCTATTGTAGGGTCATAATCATATCCTTCTATGAACATTTTAGTCAAACGGCCACCCGCACTCAGTTCAAAGGAGGTTTTTCCGACAGGTACTGTAAGTTTTTCTTCAAGGAAGATGTTCAAGTCTGTCATGTAAGGGATATCGGAATATTCCCTCCCTCTAAAGTACTGAGGAGGATTGCTAGTATAGTACTCCCCACGGCCTTCATTGCCTTTTGTACTTACTTCAAATCCAATTTTTGTTTTTGAAAGGATGTCTTCTCCAAATCTTTTGTTGAGGTTGCCTGTGAATTTGGCATTTAAATAAATCGGGATATCTTCAGCTCTCCTGTCACGAGGAGCTGTCGGACTTGTAAAATAGCCAGTTGTAATTCCTTCTGTTTTTGTAATGGTAGATGGTAAAGGGAGTAGTGAGCTTACAACATAGTCACGTTCTGTGTCTTTTTCATAAGAACCAGATAGATTATAATCAAGAGAAGAGATCCAGGATTTGTTAAGCATCCAGCTTCCGAATAGCGAAACAGTCAGATTTTTGCTGCGATATTTTGAAAAATCCAGAGAAGAGACATCAGGGTCTGCTTCAGTATTGTTGCCTGAAATAAAACCATTTACACTAGCATTAAACTTTAATGGAGTTTTTGAAGTATTAAAAATGTTTGAATAAGTAAGATTCAATGTTGTTCTATCAAAAATGTCAACTGGAGACGCCCAATCAGAAAAAGCTCTGGCATAGTCAGCATCTATGTTGAGAGTTCCAGCTTTCTCTCCAAGAGAGAATCCCTTACCCAGTGCGATTGCCTTTGTGTGAGGATCTGTTTTGACCCTGACTTCATAAGGAGTATAACCGGTTTTAGTTTTAACAATAATAGCTCCGGATGTAACGTCTCCATATTCTGCAGAAAGGACACCTTTCAAAACTTCTACTGACTCAATATTTTCGGTTGGGAAATTACGATAGTCTATCTGTTCTGTAAGACTTGTTGATCCGCTTTTTGAAATTTTTGCATCAGCAGAAATTCTTGCACCATTAATCATAAGTCCAACACCTCTCTGGTTATTACCATTAATGTCACCACCGGTACCCGTAGTGATACCACCTATGGTTCTGATAGTTACCCCATTGGCAGATGTGAGTGATGGGTTGACAGTTACATTGCCGGGTACCAGCTGCATAATCCCTGCAAGGCTGGAAGCCTGAACGTGTTCAATTGCACTCTTATCTATTCTGGATGATGAATTTAAGGAGCCTCCTACTGTTGCAGTAACTACTACATCATCCAGAGTCAGATTCTCCTCTTTTAGTTGAATCTTGAAGTCTTTTATATTCCTTGTAACAGTGATAGGAAAGGAGACTTTTTGATAACCAAGACAGCTTGATTCAAGTGTATAAGTTCCGGGTATGATGCCTGTAACTTTGAATACACCATTGACGTCAGAGGTACCCCATACATTTAGCTCTTTTATGAGCACGTTCGCATAAGGGATAGGTTCCTCTGTACCATAAAGAGTAATTTTCCCTTCAAGAGTAAACTTTTGTTTCCCTTGAGCAAACGCTTGTGGGGAGATTATCCAAATGGATAAAAACGTTAGAACAAGTATTTTTTTCACTTTTTAAAAATATTTTGGGTTAATATTAGGTTAACATGTCACCAATATGTAAAAAACATAACATATTGAAATTGAGATTATTCAAGTTCTATAACGGCTTTCACAATTTTTGAGTCGAAAGTTAATAATAATTTCATTACATTAAAAGAGCTTTAATTGATAATTGTCCACTCACAGCAATATTTTATGAAGCGCTCTCTTAAATTTTACTTTAGAATTTTCTCTAAATACAAACAGCGATCTGAACCAAAGGATTTTCATGACGAAAAACCTCTCATTGTATCCGTACATTCTTGCGTATTCACTTCCAATAATGGCAGTTTGTTCAACGGTGAGCCTCATCCTTTTGAAATTTTTTGCTCCGGATTTTAATGTAAATCTCTTAAATTTAATTCTGTTATTGTCAATTAGACAGAAATCATAATTTCTGTCAATTACCTTGAAGAGGACATTGCTTGTATTGAAATCTCCATGAAAGATACCTGAATGATGCATCTTTCCGGACAATAGTGCTAAAGCTCTTATTCCGTTCTTAGCCTCAGATAGTGGTAGATCAAGTAAATTTTTTATATCTGCGTAATCTGTATAAAGGCAGACATAAAAACTTTTCTTAAGAAGAAGATGACTGAAAGTATCAATATATCCAACAGGTTTCGGAGTTCCTATCCCATTTTTCAAGAGAGTTACTGAATTTTCAAAAGACCTTTTAGCTTTGCTTTTTCTCAAATTTCCATATATAAACCTGTTGAAAAGAGTGATTTTTTTGAAATATTTTATAACAAGTTTCTCGCCGTTTATTTCAACAGTTCTTATCTGATTTCTTCCAAGATGAATAACTTCTCCAGTATTATCAAAATTATCTGGCAGCAGTTCAACAAATTGCGTCAATGAACTAAATTCAGGGTTAACGTGAATATCTATTCTCATTTTGTGTTGTTTATACTATTGAGTATTCTTTTTGAGACCAAAAAAATTGCTGGTCTGCCTGATAAAGGATTAGGCTGAGTAAATACAACTGTACCGTATACGTCTTCTATGTTTGAATAGGTAAGAACTTTTTCCGGAGAACCTTTATCCTTTATTTTACCATTACTCATCATGATTAGTTCGTCACAATATTCTCCTGCCAGATTAAGATCGTGAATAATCATCAATACTGTCAGACCCAATTCTGCATTAAGTTGTTGTACGAGATTAAGAATCTGGATTTGTAGAGCAATATCAAGATGAGATGTTGGTTCATCAAGCAAAAGAAGTTTGGGCTCTG